>CAXTRP010000030.1:0-14039 GCA_964246615.1 uncultured Caulobacteraceae bacterium
TGGCCATGGCCGTTGTAGCAGGCCTGCCGGCTGCGGCGATGGCCCAGCCTGCCGCGTCGCCAGCGCGCCCGGCGGGTGATGTGGCCAAGGACACCCTGCGCCATCCCGCCCAGGTCATCGCCTTCGCGGGCGTCAAGCCCGGCGATACGGTGATCGAGCTGATCCCGGGCGGCGGCTACTATACGCGCCTGCTGTCGGCCGCGGTGGGACCGAGCGGCAAGGTTTTCGCCATCGTCCCCAGCCAGTTGGCGCAAATCCACCCTGACGCGGTCGCTGGCGAACGGGCGCTCGCGGCCGAGCCCGGCTACGGCAACGTCACCGTCGTGGTGGAAGGCCTTGGCGCCATCACCGACCAGGGTCCCGCCGACGTGGTCTGGACAAGCCAGAACTACCACGACCTGCACAACAGCCACGTGCCCCCAGACACCGCCGCACAGGTGGACAAGGCGGCGTTTGCGGCCCTGAAGCCCGGCGGCGTCTACTTGGTGGAAGACCATGTGGGCGCGGCGGGCACGGGCGCGAGCGAGGCCAGCACCTTGCACCGGATCGAGCCCGCCTTCGCCCGCGCCGAGATCGTCCAGTCCGGCCTGCGCTTCGAGCAGGAGAGCAAGGCGGTGGCCAACCCCGCCGATCCGCATACCGCCAAGGTGTTCGACCCCTCGATCCAGGGCCGTACCGACCAGTTCCTGTTCCGGTTCCGCAAACCCGCCTGAGCCGGCGTCTGCTCGATGCGTGTCGTCTGCATAGGATCGTCTGAGGGTCAGTGGATCGCAACCGACCCGCCGGCTACTATATGGGCATTCCGGGCAGGAGACTTGTCCGCAGCCGGAAGCGAGGCGTAGAAGGCCGCGATGGACTCTGATGGCTACAAGTCTGCGTTTCGGGCTGCGGTGGATCAGGTTCGCGCCGAAGGCCGCTATCGGGTGTTCACCGATGTGAAACGCCGCTGCGGCGAGTTCCCCCGGGCCACCTGGACCTGCGAGGATGGGGCCGAGCGCGAAGTCGTGGTCTGGTGCTCCAACGACTATCTCGGCCAGGGCCAGAACCCCATGGTGCTGTCGGCCATGCAGGACGCCATCGCCACCTGCGGCTCGGGCTCCGGCGGCACGCGCAACATTTCCGGCACCACCCACTACCACGTGCAGCTGGAGCACGAACTGGCCGACCTGCACGGCAAGGACAGCGCGCTGCTGTTCACCTCGGGCTATGTGGCCAACGAGGCGGCGCTGTCCACGCTCTACAAGATATTGCCAGGTCTGATCATCTTCTCCGACGCCGAAAACCACGCCTCGATGATCGCGGGCATCCGCAACGGCGCCGGCGCCAAGCGCGTCTTCCGTCATAACGACCTGGAACATCTTGAGGCGCTGCTGCAGGCCGCGCCCGTCGATGCGCCAAAGCTCGTGGCGTTCGAGAGCGTCTACTCCATGGACGGCGACATCGCCGACATTGCGGCCACGGTGACGTTGGCCAAGCGCTACGGCGCCTTGACTTACATCGACGAGGTCCATGCGGTGGGCATGTACGGCGCGCGCGGCGCGGGCGTCGCCGAGCGCGATGGCGTGATGGACCAGATCGACATCGTCGAGGGCACGCTCGGCAAGGCGTTCGGGGTCATGGGCGGCTATGTCGCCGGCGACAAGGACCTCGTGGACGCCATCCGCCTGTACGCCTCCGGCTTCATCTTCACGACGTCGTTGCCACCGGCCCTGACCGCGGCGGCGCTGGCCAGCGTGCGCTGGCTTAAGACCCACGGCGAAATGCGCATCCGCCACCAGGAGCGTGCGGCCACCTTGAAGCGCCGCTTCCACGAGGCCGGCCTGCCGGTGATGGCCAATCCCAGCCACATCGTGCCGGTGCTGGTGGGCGATCCGGTGCATTGCAAGCTGATCAGCGACCTGTTGCTGGCCGACCATGGCGTCTACGTGCAGCCGATCAACTACCCGACCGTGCCCAAGGGGACCGAGCGCCTACGCTTCACGCCTACGCCCTTCCACACCGACGCCATGATGGATGACCTGACCCGCGCCCTGCAGGGCCTGTGGTCGCGCTGCAACGTCAAGCGCATGGGCGGCGTGGCGGCTTAGGCTTCAACCTTCGTCGGCCTAATGCAACCTCATCCTGAGCTTGTCGAAAGGCGACGCTGCGTAACGGTTTCCAACCTACATCCTGATGCATGGGTTTAAGTTCATCCCATATCCTGCGTTGTGACACCTCTGCGAAGCGCCTAGAAGGCGGTTCCGATTTCCATGAGGCCCGCGCTCATGTCCGACACGCTGACCGCTGCCGCGCCCGCCGTGGCTCGCCGCGACACCCACGCCGGCTTCTTCCACACCGCGTTGGAGCAATCCGATCCGGCGCTGATGCACACGATCTCCGAGGAGCTGCACCGCCAGCAGACCCAGATCGAGCTGATCGCCTCGGAAAACATCGTCAGCCGGGCCGTGTTGCAGGCGCAAGGGTCCGTGCTCACCAACAAGTACGCCGAAGGCTATCCCGGCAAGCGCTACTATGGCGGTTGCGAGTACGTGGACGAGGCGGAGCGGCTGGCGCAGGAGCGGGCGCGCGCGTTGTTCGGCTGCAGCTTCGTCAACGTGCAGCCGCATTCCGGCGCCCAGGCCAACAACGCGGTGTTCCTGGCGCTGATGAAGCCCGGCGACACCTTCGTGGGCATGGACCTGGCCGCCGGCGGCCACCTGACCCACGGCAGCCCCGCCAACTATTCCGGCAAGTGGTTTCACCCGGTCACCTACGGCGTGCGCCCCGACGACCACCTGATCGACTACGACGCCCTGGCCGACACGGTGCTCCAGGCCAGGCCCAAGCTGATCGTCGCCGGAGGCTCGGCCTACAGCCGCCACATCGACTTCAAGCGTTTCCGCGAGATCGCCGACAGCGTGGGCGCCTACCTGATGGTGGACATGGCCCACTACGCCGGGCTGATCGCGGCGGGCGTCTATCCGAGCCCCGTGTCCCACGCCCACATCTGCACCACCACCACCCACAAGACCCTGCGCGGACCGCGCGGCGGCATGATCCTCTCCAACGACGAGGCGCTCGGCAAGAAGATCAACTCCGCGGTGTTTCCGGGGCTGCAGGGTGGCCCCTTGATGCACGTCATCGCCGCCAAGGCGGTGGCCTTCGGCGAGGCGCTGAAGCCGGAGTTCAAGGCCTATTCGCAAGCCGTGGTCGACAACGCCCGCACCCTGGCCGCCACCCTGAAGGACGCAGGGCTCGACATCGTCTCCGGCGGCACCGACAGCCACCTGATGCTGGTCGACCTGCGGCCCAAGAACGCCACCGGCCGCGCCGCCGAGGTGGCGCTGGAGCGCGCCAACATCACCTGCAACAAGAACGGCGTGCCCTTCGACACCGCGCCCTTCACCGTCACCTCCGGCATCCGCCTGGGCTCGCCGGCCGCCACCACGCGCGGTTTCGGCCGTGCGGAGTTCAAGCGGGTAGGGGAGCTGATCGCCACCGTGGTGGACACGGTTTCCGGCGACAGCGAGGGCGATCCGGCGGTGGAGGCCCGCGTGCGCGAGGAGGTTCTGGACCTTACCGCGCGTTTCCCCATCTACGCCTGACCGTTCGACAAGGATCGCCGCCCATTGCGCTGCCCGTTCTGCGGCCATGCCGAAAGCCAGGTGAAGGACAGCCGGCCCTCGGAGGACAACGCCGCGATCCGCAGGCGGCGGTTCTGCACCGAGTGCGGCGGTCGTTTCACCACCTTCGAGCGGGTGCAATTGCGCGAGCTGACCATCGTCAAGCGCTCCGGCCGGCGCACGCCGTTCGATCGGGAGAAGCTGGTGCGCTCGGTGGCGATCGCGCTGCGCAAACGCCCCATCGATGCGGAGCGCAGCGAGCGGATGGTCTCCAGCATCGTGCGCCAGCTGGAGAGCTGGGGCGAGACCGACATCCCCTCCCACGTGGTGGGCGAGATGGTGATGAAGGCGCTGAAGGGCCTCGATGAGGTGGCTTACGTCCGCTACGCGTCGGTCTATCGCGACTTCCGGGAGAGTTCCGACTTCGCCAAGTTCCTGGGCGAGGAAGGCCTGAACGAGGAGGTCGAGGCATGAACGCTTCTGCGCCCGGCGTCCTTACCTCCGCCGGCCGCCAGGCTCGTTCCGTCGCGCGCCTCGCCGCCGTGCAGGCGCTCTACCAGATGGAGGTCGCCGGCGCGGGCGTGGAAACGGTGGTGCGCGAGTTCGCCGAACACCGCTTCGGCCGCGACCTGGAGGGCGAGCAGCTCGCCGACGCGGACGAGGCCTTCTTCGGCGAGGTCGTGCGCGGCGTCGTCGCCGACCAGCGTGCGCTGGACGCCGCGATCCGCAAGCGCCTGGCCGCCAACTGGAAGCTGGAACGGCTCGACGCCACGGTGCGCGCGGTCCTGCGCTGCGGCGCCTTCGAGCTGCGCACCTGCGACGACGTGCCTTTAGAGGTCGTCATCGACGAGTACGTGGAGCTGGCCAAGGCCTTCGTGGACGCCAAGGAGGTCGCCTTCGTGAACGCAGCGCTGGACGCGGTGGCGCGCGACCTGCGCCCGGCCTGATGGCTGGCCCGCCGGCTCCCGAGCCGGAAGGAGAGCCTGGCGAGTTCGAGCAGATCGCCCGCCTCTACCGCCCGCTGACGCAAGGCTCGCCCGAGGCGCTCGGCCTGTTGGACGATGTGGCCGTGCTGACGCCGCGGCCGGGCCAGGACGTCGTGCTCACCGCCGACGCCATGGTCGAGGGCGTGCACTTCCTGCCCGGCGAGGCGCTGGACCTGGTGGCGCGCAAGCTGCTTCGCGCCAACCTCTCCGACATGGCCGCCAAGGGGGCGGAGCCGCACGGCTACCTGTTGACCGTCGCCTGGCCGCCTGGGGTGGGGTTCTCTGCTCGCCAGCGGTTCGCCGAGGGGCTGGCGCTTGACCAGGCGGCGTTCGGCGTGCGCCTGCTCGGCGGCGACACGGTCTCCACCACAGGGCCGCTTACCGCCAGCCTGACCTTGTTGGGCTGGTCGCCCTCAGGGACGCTGACGCCGCGCGGCGGGGCCGCTCCGGGCCATGTGGTGCTGGTGTCGGGTACGATCGGGGACGCCGGGCTTGGGCTGCTGAGCCTGACGGACGGCCTGCCGGGGCTGTCTACCGCGGAGCAGGCTTGGCTCGTCGCGCGTCACCGGCTTCCCACGCCCAGGCTGGCGTTGCGCACAGCCCTGCGCGCCCACGCCTGCGCGGCGGCGGACGTGTCCGACGGCTTGCTGGCCGACGCGGGCCACATCGGCGAGGCGAGCGGGTTCGGCGTGCACATCGACCTCGACCTCATGCCGGTGTCCCCCGCCGCGCTGAGCTGGCTGCGCGGCCAGCCCGATGAGGCCGCCGCGCGCCTGCGCCTGGCCACCGCTGGAGACGATTACGAGGTGGTCTGCACCGCTCCCCCGGAGGCGGCGGAGAGCCTGATCGAAGCGGCGCGGGCGGGAGGAACGCCGATGACCCGTGTGGGTGAGGTGCGCGCCGCTCCCGGCGTCACCGCCAGTTTCAGCGGGGAGATGCTGCAGGTTGAGCGGCGCGGCTGGACCCACCGCTGATCAGTCCAGGATCGAGATGTCTTGGGCGTAGGGCTTGCCGTCGCTGGAGAGCAGGATGGCGATGGGCCGGCCGCCCCGGAACTCCGCCAGGATCGCCATGGCCATGACCGTCAGCGGCGTGGACAGGAACGCACCCGTCACGCCCCACAGCGCGCCCCAGAAAGCCAGGGCCAGCAGCACCACGATCGGGTCCAGGTTCAGGTTCTTGCCCTGCATGCGCGGCTGGACCACGTGGCTGATTGCGAAGTGGATGGCCTCGAGCCCCACCAGCATCGCCACCGCGCGCCAAAGCTCAGGAAACTGCACCAGGGCGTAGAGCGGGGGGAACAGCACGCCGATGGCCGCCCCGACGGCCGGGATGTAGTTGGCCAGGAAGATGACAAAGGCCCAGAACACGACGTGCTGCAGGCCCATGGCGAACATCAAGGCCGCCGACAGGCCGCTGATGATCACCCCGACCACCGTCTGCACCCAGATGTAGCTCTCCACCCCCTTGCGGATGCGGTCGAAGACGCGGTTGGCTTCGCTGCGTTCGAGGGGGTCGTCGCCGAAGAGCGCCTCGCTCTTGCTCGCGAAACCCTGGCGCGAGGCGATCAGGAAGCCGAGGTAGATCAGCACGAACACCGAGCCTTCCCCCACGCCTTTCAGCACCCGCGCGATGCGTCCGACGTAGCTCGCCGGGTTCAGCCGGCGGATCAGCTGGTCCACCGTGGGCGTCACCGACAGGCCGAAGTGCTGGGAGCCACGCTCCAGAAGCGCGTTCAGCTTGCTGGTGTAGTCGCCAGACTGGCTGACGAAGTCCGACGCGGTGTTGGCGATCATCCATATGGAAAAGGCGAACAGCGCCACGATCAGCACGATGGCGGTGGGCAAGGCCACAGCGGCCGGGAAGCGAGGAATGCGGTTCTTCAACGAGCGCGCCAGCCCGTCCACCATCAACAGCAGGAACACCGCCAGCACGAACGGCTCAAGGATGTGGCGGAGCGCCCCCATGGCGAAGAAGGTGGCGATGGTGGCCACGACGATGACGCCGACCTTCACCGCGCCGACCTGTGTGCGCATGTCGGCCGCGGAAGGTCTCGGCTCGGCGTCCATGGTCATCAGCCCCACTCGTTTCGAGCAACAGCGCTCAACGGCGAGGTTGCAAGCAACGTCCGCCCGAGCCGGCCTGGCGCCGACCCTGTACGGCCCGCCCTCAGCGTCCCTGCAGCATGCCCATGATCATGCCGGCCAGCCAGCTCGCCAGAGGCGGCGCCGCGATCAGCAGGAAGGCGATTATGGCGACTGCGCGCCAGCTCTTGATGAACGGTTCACGCACGCCGCCGCGTCGTGTCGGACGCCAGTTGAACAGCCGCTCCCTTGGTGCAGGCGGCTCGGGTGGAAGGTCGGACCATGGACCGGGCAACGCGTCAGCTCTCCAGTTCGATGTCCCAGTACAGGTAGTCCAGCCAGCTTTCATGGAGGAAGTTCGGGGGAAAGCGGCGCCCCAGGTCCTGGAGCTCGTACATGGTTGGGCGACGCACGTGGCGGGCCGGGTGCATGGCGGCTTCCCGTGGCGTGCGGCCGCCCTTGCGCAGATTGCAGGGGGCGCAGGCGGTGACGATGTTCTCCCAGCTGGTGCGGCCGCCGCGAGAGCGGGGCTGGATATGGTCGAAGGTCAGGTCCGACTGCGATCCGCAATACTGACAGGTGAAGGCGTCTCGCAGGAAGAGGTTGAAGCGGGTGAAGGCGGGGGGGCGATCCTGGGCGATGTAGCTTTTCAGCGCCACCACACTCGGCAGTTTCATCTCGAACGACGGCGAGCGCACGGCGAAGTCATAGGTGGACACCACCTCCACCCGCTCCAGGAAGACCGCCTTGATCACCTCCTGCCAGGGCCATAGCGACAGGGGATAGTAGGACAGCGGCCGGAAGTCGGCGTTGAGGACTAGCGCCGGCCAGCCGGAAGGCGGCCGCTTCAGCACATTCATGGCGCTGCTCGGAGGGCGGGAGCGGCCTTGCGGAGCGACTGTGGAACTGGAGCCTGCGGCTTGACTGAAGACCGACCTCCCGATTGCTCGGCCGGGTTTGTCGCCACCTCGGCCGCCGCGTCAAGTCCTAAGCGATTCTCCGCGACGGCCCTATGACGGGGCTTGGCTCATTGGGTGAGCTTCGCTCCGGCGTTAGACGTGTTGTTGCCCACGCCGACGGGGACCGGAACGCTCGATTGCGCATAGTTGGCGTTGATCACCAATTGCGCGCCGCCGTTCACTGTTACGCCTTTGGCCGTGATGACCGTCCAGGGCGATGTGGAGCCGGACTTGGCGGTCCCCTGGATGGCAAGGGTGGCGGTCGGCGCGTAGACGGTTCCGGTCAGCCCGGTGATGTTGTCGCTGTTCAGCGTGAAGACGCCCGTCTCGGTCCGGTCCGCGATGATCACGAACCCCGCCAGCGGCCCGCTCTGGCGCCCGGAGAGGCTTACTGTCGCCGAGCCCGACAGGTTCATCGCAGCCTTGCCGTCGAAGACGAGATCGACGTCTGTGCCCGTCACCGCGCCCGTCCCGCTGACCGTGAGAGGCTGGCAGAAATAGTGGTCGCCCGCGCCCAAGGTCAGGACCGCGCCAGTCATGACCTGAACGGTTCCAAGGTGGACTCCGGCCGGCAGGGTCTGGTTCAGGGGCGCCACCACCATGGTCGGAACGCCTATGCCGACGCACGAGCTCGGATTGACGTTCAGGCTGGCGAACGGATCGACGACGTTCGGCGCCCCGGTGCTCGGGGCCTGGGTGATCGGGCCGGAGGCCGAGGTCACGGCCTCGTTGGCTGACGCCAGGATGGATGCGCCGGGATCGGCGACCAGCGTCTGATTGGAGTGGATCAGGCACTGACCCGCCTGGAGCTGGGACGTACCGGTGATGTGGAGGGTATCGGCGGCCAGCGGCGTGGTCGCCAACACGCACAGCGGGGTGTTGTTCACGCCACGGGCGGACGAGACCACGTGGGTGTGGAAGCCGCCGAGCGGCAGCAGGTTGCCGAAGAATGACGCCCGCTGGGTGTCGATGGTCACCGTTATCAGCAACCCTTGTCCGATGGTCGCCTGTACGTTGACGGTCGAATTGCGCGCCACGTCGTTCAGCTGCGTCTGGGCGTAGCCGATGGCGCGTTGATCGGCGCCGACAGGGGTGACGCCAAGCTGGCCGGCGCCCATGAGGGCCGTCGAGTCCGCCACGTCCTGGGTCCGCTTCTTGTCGGACAGCACCTGATTCAATTCCACGCCGCCCAACGCCGTCACGATCAGCAAGGGCAGCAACAGAGCGAAGATGAGCGCGACATTGCCGCCACTGCCCGCCGGCAGCGTCGACAGACGCCCCCGCGTGGCGCTGAGCGCCGCCCTCGTTCGCATGTGCGTCACTTAGGCGGAGCGCCGGGCGACTTCAGGCGGCTCGACGGTGTCGGCGAGGAGGGCGGCGAAGCGTAGCGCCGCCGGGCGCAGCGCCGGGTCCGCCGTCAGGGCGTGGCGCACAAGCTCGGCCCCCTCCCGCGCCAGACGCAGGACGCCGGCACGCAGTTCAGCCGCCTCCCGCGTGGGTGCGCTCGCAGCGACGTCGCTGCGCGCCCGCAGCACGTAGCGGATCTGGTAGCTGAGCAGCCGCCAGTTGATCGGCTTGACCAGAAACGAGGTCGCGCCCGCCTGGAAGGCGCGGTCGATGGCGGCCACGTCTTCCCGCCCGGTGACTACGATCACCGGAAGCTCACGCGTGCCTACCTCCGCACGAAGCTTGCCAAGGACTTCAAAACCGTCGAGCCGCGGCATTTCGAGGTCCAGCAGCACGATGTCCGGCGGCGTTGCGGCGATGCTTTGCAGGGCGTCGACGCCGTCTGACGCCAGCGTCACCTGCGCCTTGTCGGTGGACAGGTGGACCACGGCGAACTCGCGCATGATCGGATCGTCGTCGACGAAAAGGATTCGCACGGCGTCCTGCAGGACGTAGAAGAACGCGCCGTCGCTCTCGTCCTCCGCCATCTGCACCCTCCAACGCCTACCCGTTCCGCTCCTTAAGGCCACAGTCATTAATCGCGGGTAACCCGGTAACCATGCTCGCGAAACCGGCGGGCATGCGGAGCGGGCATGGGCGACTCTTCGGATGTGAAGCTTGGGGCCGCAAAGCCCGCTGACGCAGAACGCATGGGCCTCGCCGCCAAGCGCACCATGACCGGCAGGCGGCGTACGCTTCGGGGCAAGCTCACCTTCCTGGTCGTCTCGTCTGTCGGCGTGGCCGTGGCGCTGGTGGCTGGCGTTTCCGGCTGGCGCGACGCGGAGCGCGACGGGGCCATGCAGATCGCGCGGCTCCGCGACACCGCCACGGTGATGAGCTCGCTTGCTGCAGAACCCACCGCCGCAGGCGACCGGGCGAGGAGCTATGAGGTCCTGCGCTCCATCGCCGCGATGCCCGGCGTCTTCTACGCTCGCATCGATAATCGCAGCGGCCAGGTGCTGGTGCAGACCGGCTCGGGCGCGCGCCTGACCAGCGACGTCTCGCTGGGGGCCGAGTCCAAGGCTGAGCCCAGCCTGATGTCACAGATGCGGAGCCGCACGGTGGAGGTGTCCGCCCCCATCCATTCCGGCGCAGCCACCGTGGGACGGCTGGTGCTGGTCAGCCGCACCGAAGGCGTCCTCGGCCGGCTGCTGGCCAGCCTGCAGATCAGCGCAGTGGCCGCCGCCGCGGCCCTGCTCGTAGGCCTGATGGTGGCCTGGCGGCTGCAACGCGGCATCATCACCCCCGTGCTCGCCCTGACGCGCTCCATGGATCAGGTGCAGAGGGACCACGACTTCAGCGTGGGCGTGGATGTGCGCGCCGACGACGAGATCGGCGAGCTGGTCTTGGGCTTCAACCGCATGCTCGGCGAAATCCGGACCCGCGACACCGCCATCGCCACCCACATGAGCGGCCTGGAAGGCCAAGTGGCCGAGCGGACCGCCGACCTGCGCGTCGCCAAGGAGGCGGCAGAGCAGGCCAACGGCGCCAAGTCGGACTTCCTGGCCACCATGAGCCACGAGATCCGCACGCCGATGAACGGCATCATGGTCATGGCCGAGATGCTGGCCGGAGGCGAGATGCCGCCGCGCCAGCGCCGCTTCGCCGAGGTGATCGCCAAGTCCGGCTCAAGCCTGCTGGCGATCATCAACGACATCTTGGACTTCTCCAAGATCGAGGCCGGCAAGATGGACCTCGAAGCCGTCCCCGTCGATCTGGCCGACGTGGTCGAGGACGTCTGCTCGCTGTTCTGGGAGAAGGCGACGTCCAAGGGGCTGGACCTTGCCTCCTATGTCGATCCGGCGACACCCGCTCTGGTGGCCGGCGATCCGGTGCGGCTGCGCCAGGTGATCGGCAACCTGGTCAACAATGCGATCAAGTTCACCGAAGCCGGCGGCGTCCTGATCGAGGTCGAGCCCGACACCGCCAAGTCCGTGCGCATCGGCGTGCACGACACTGGCGTCGGCATCCCCAAGGACAAGATCGGCAGCGTCTTCGGCGCCTTCAGCCAGGCCGACCAGTCCACCACCCGCAAGTTCGGCGGCACGGGGCTGGGGCTGGCCATCTGCAAGCGGCTCGTGGACGCCATGGGCGGCCGCTTCCATGTCACCAGCGACGTGGGCCGCGGCTCGACCTTCGCCTTCCGCCTGCCCGTGCAGGCGCTGGAGGCGGCGGCTCCCTGGCCCAAGCCGCGCCACTTCGGCGACAAGGCGATGCTGGCGTCCTCCGGGCTTTCCAGCCGGCGCGCCATGGCGCGCTATCTGGCGCGGGCAGGCTACGGGCTGGCCAAGCCCGGTGAAGCGGCGGTGCTGGTGGTGGGCGACCCGGCGGGCCTGCGCGAGCTGGGGCCGGGGGAGGCGCCGCGGGTCTGCCTGGCGGCCTACGGCGACTCCGCGCCCCATGAGCTGCAGCGGGCGGGTCTCACCCAGGCGGTGCTGATCCAGCCCTTCCGTCGCCGCGACCTGGAGGCGTTGCTCCGCCAGTTGCATACGGGCGAGGCCTTGAGCGATCCCCAGGCCGAAACGACGGCCGCCGCCGCCGACACCCTGCCGGCCTTTGTCGGCGCCCGCGTGCTGGTGGCCGACGACAGTGCGGTGAACCGCGAGGTGGCGCAGGAGGCGCTGAGCCGGCTTGGCGTGGACGTGAAGCTGGTCAACGATGGCCGGGAGGCGGTTGAGGCCGCCCTGGCCGAGACCTTCGACCTCGTGCTGATGGACGGCTCCATGCCCGAGCTGGACGGCTATGACGCCACCCGCGAGATCCGCGCACGGGAGCAGACGGTCGTGCGCCCGCGGCTCCCGGTGGTGGCGCTCACCGCCCACGTGGTCGGCTTGGCCGCCGACGCCTGGCGAGACGCCGGCATGGACGCGGTGCTGCACAAACCCTTCACCCTGGCCTCCCTGGCCGCCACGCTGGGCCAGTTCCTGCAGGCCAGCGCGCCGGCGTCGGCCCCCGCGCCGGCGCCGGTTGCTCAGCCGACGCCCGCCCCCGCGCCCGTGCTCCAGGCCGCCTCCAAGCCTGCGGTCCTGCTCTATGGCGGGGAGCCGCTCATCGACGAGGAGATCGCCGCTCAGCTCGCCGCCATGGCCGCCGCCGGGCGCAAGGAGTTCGTGGATCGGGTGCACGGCCTGTACCGCGACAATGCGCCTGAAAGCGTGGACAAGCTGGCCCAGGCTGTCGCCAAGGCCGACGCCGACGCCGCCGCCAAGGCCGCTCACGCCCTGAAATCGATGAGCTACAACGTGGGCGCGCGGATCGTCGCGCGCATGGCCGGCGACATCGAGGCCTCCGCACGGGAAGATCGTCTCCCGGCCGCCGCGGCGGTGGAGGAGCTGCGCAACGTGCTCTCCCGCACCCTGTCCGCCATTGCGGTCGGGCCTGAACGCCCTGCCTCCGACGAGACCCTGGACGACAGCCTGTCGCCGAAGGACGCCGAGCTGCTGCGCGACCTGAAGGAGGCCATGGCGCTGGACCACCTGACCCTGGCCTACCAGCCCCAGGTGGACCGGGACGGGGAGAAGATCATCGGGGTGGAGGCGCTGCTCCGCTGGACCCATCCCACCCGCGGCGCGGTGAGCCCGGCCCTGTTCATCCCGCTCGCCGAACAGGCGGGGCTGATCGGGCGGATCACGACCTGGGTCGCCGACCGGCTGCTGGCCGAGACGCGCTATCTCACCGGGCTGCAGGTGGCTTTCAACGCGTCGGCCATCGAGTTCGCAGACCCGAGCTTCGTGGACCGCTTGCACGGGCTGATCCAGCACCACGGCTATGACCCCCGCCGCTTGGAAGTGGAGATCACCGAGACCGCCATCCTGCAGCATGAAGGCGCGGTGCGGCTGAACATCGACCGTCTGCGCGCGCTCGGCATGAAGGTGGCGCTGGACGACTTCGGCGCCGGCTACTCCAGCCTCAGCCACTTGCGCCGCTACCCCTTCGACAAGCTGAAGATCGACCGGGAGTTCATCACCGATTGCTCGCGCGACATGCAGGCGGCCACCATCGTGCACGCGGTGGTCTCAATCGGCAGGGCGTTGGGCATGAAGGTCATAGCCGAAGGGGTGGAGACCGAGACCCAGCGCAAGTTCCTCAAGGTCGCGGGCGTTCACGCGATGCAGGGCTTCCTGTTCGGCAAGGCGGTCGGCATCGACGAACTCAGCCGCATCCTGTCGAAGCCGGTCCAGCGCGCGTTCGGCTGACCTCCTGCCGCAAGGAGACGGGACGCCTAAGCTCCGTGCCGCTTCGCCCGGGCGCGCAGGCCACGGCTCGCCAGCAGCATCTCGTAGCAGAAGCAGCCGAGCGCCCCGATGGTGCAGATGATGGCGAGGCCGAACAGGATGAACAGCAGCCAGCCCGCCCCGCTGTTGCGGATGGCGCCCAGAAACAGGGTCAGCGTCGCGCCGGATGTCGCCGTGCCGCCCAAGGCGCCCAGGATCACCGCCGCGTCCAGCACCCGGGAGCGATGGCGCAGGTAGGCGAGCTGGTGGCGGAAGACCGACTGCGCCGGGTTTTCATCGGCCTCAAGCCGGCCGCTGACCATGTCCACCTGATCGGCGACACGCCCCAGCCGTGTCGAGAAGACGTTCAGCAGCGCCGCTATCCCCGACAGCAGGAACACGGGCGTCAGCGCCAGCTGGATGATGTGGGCGACGCTCTCCAGCGAGGTGTTCTGCATGGGCAGCGCTGTAGAGGCTCGGACTTCGTCCTGGAAGCCGTCTTCAGCCCTCAGGCGCGGCGGACCGTTCCGACGCCTCTTCTTCAAACACGGTCTCCATCACCTCCTTCACGGTGGTGTTGGTGAAGTGCGACTCTCGATAGGCGCGGTTGATGCGTTTCATCGCACGAACCTGATCCTCGTCCAGGCGAGCCAGGGCGCGGATGTGCTCGGCGCGGACATCCTCTTTTGTCATCGGCATTTGATAGCTCCTAGAGCGAGCCAAACGCGCCTGGGGCGTTCCCGATCAA
>CAXTRP010000030.1:14049-14953 GCA_964246615.1 uncultured Caulobacteraceae bacterium
ATCAACTCCGCATGGTCAAGGTGACGAAACGGGCGGAAGCTGCCATGCTGACGTAGATCTAGGCGTTCTGCCCGGAGTAAGCGGCATGATCCTCGACTTTCCGGCGGCCGATCCACAGGCGCTGGCGCTCGGGCGAAGGCTGCACGCCGCGCGGGAGTCACGCAAGGTGAGCCTGGAACACCTGGCGGTCGCCATGCGCATCACGGCAGTCAAGCTGCGTCGGGCGGAGGCCGGACAGGTGAGGCTCAGCGGCGCCGAGCTTTACGGCGCGATCCTGGAGTTGCATCTGCCGATGGACCTGCTGTTTGTCGCGAGACCAAATTCGGTCGTAGCCTGAGGTCTGTATGTTCCGGGGGCTTGCGGCCTCGAACGAAGCGCATCCAGGTGCGTTCCCGCTGGCGACCCAAGTCCGCCCGATCTGGGCCAAGCGAGATGCGCTATGACCCCCGATGAACGCACCATGCTGCAGCAGTTCCTCGCCGACCTGGACTCCACCCGGGGTGCGGCCAAGGACGGCGAGGCGGACGCCATGATCAACGGGGCGCTGCGCACCAGTCCGGACGCCGCCTACCTCCTGGTCCAGCACGCGATCCTTGCCGATCAGGCGCTACAGGCCGCCCGTCAGCAGATCCAGGCGCTGGAGCAGCAGCAGGCGTCGACCGCGCCTCAGACATCGTTTGTGAGCGGCGACCAGTCCGCGCCGCAGCCGCAGCCGCAGAGCCCCTTGTCGCCGAACGGCGGTCTGGGCGGCTTCCTGCGCGGGGCGGGGGTCCTGGCGGCGGGCGTCGCCGGCGGCGAGTTCCTGGCCGACGGCCTGTCCAACCTGTTCTCGCCCCGCGGCTGGTGACCTAGCGCTTCCTGGAAGCGCCCGTCGCGTCATGAGCCCCGAGGACATGCCCCGGGG
>CAXTRP010000030.1:14963-15317 GCA_964246615.1 uncultured Caulobacteraceae bacterium
TTGGCCTCGTAGGCCTTAACCGCCGCCAGCGTGTTCTCCACGTGCTCGCCGGGGTTCAGGTTGCTGTAGGCGTAGATCACCTTGCCGTCCGGCGCGATGACGTAGGAGGTGCGGTTGGCCATCCCGACGACCGGCAGCTTGGCGTCGAAGCTCGTGGCGATCTTCAGCGTCGGATCGGCGGCGACGGGGAACTTGCTCTGACATTCCGAAACCGAGAAGCGGTTCAGCTTCTCTATGTCGTCGTGGCTGACGCCGATGACGGTGGCGTGTAGGGCCTTGTACTGGTCGATGGCGGCGGCGAAGGCATGCGCCTCGATGGTGCAGCCCTTGGTGAAGGCTGCGGGATAGAAGTAC
>CAXTRP010000031.1:0-6702 GCA_964246615.1 uncultured Caulobacteraceae bacterium
ATCACGCCCGACCGCCGCTCGCTCATGCCGGGCAATACCGACTTCATCATCGCCTCTGTCGAAAAGGTGTTGGTCTCGAAGATTTTCCGCACGGTCTCAAGCGGAGTGCCTTCCACCGCGTTGAGCCAACCGATACCGGCGTTGTTGACCAACACGTCGATCGGCCCCGCCTTGGCAGTCGCAGACGCGATGCTATCCGCATCGGTGACGTCGAGCGCCAGCACCTGCAGCCGATCGGACGCCGGCAGCGTGTTCGCCGAGGGATCGCGCATGGTCGCCACAACCTTCCAGCCCTTCTCGAGGAAATAGGCGGCGCTGTCGCGGCCAAAGCCGGTCGAGCAGCCGGTGATGAGCACGGTGTTCATAGAAACGGTTCCTTACGGTGACAGCGGAGAGGTAGCCGGTCACGGTCGGACCTGCTACGTTTCGGCGTCCGAATTTCATTGGAGATCGTCCGGCTTTGATCGATCCGCTCGCCCAGGTGATTGGCTTGCTCCTGCCCAGCGCTTCATTTTCCAAACTGGTCACCGCGGCCGGCCGCTGGACCGTGCGCCCGCCTGGGGCCGGCCCCTTCTACGTCGCGATGCTCGAAGGCGACTGCGAGCTGTCGATCATCGGGCGTACGCCGGTCAGGTTGGGCAGGGGCGACTTCATGCTGATCCCGGCCGCCGACGAGGTCACGGTGAAGAGCCTGGCGCCCCCGCCGAGCGGTCGCGTGAGCGAACCGGTCGAGGTCCGCCCAGGCGTCTTCCACATCGGGGAGCCGGGCGCACCCGACACACGCATGCTGGTCGGGCATTGCGCCTTCAAGGCGAACGACGCCGCGCTCTTGATTTCGCTCTTGCCCCGGCTGGTGATCGTGCGCGGGGAACGGCGGCTGACCACGCTTGTCGAGTTGCTGAGCGAGGAGGCCCGCACCGACCGGCCCGGCCGTGACGTGGTGCTCGCCCGCCTGCTGGAGGTCCTGCTGATCGAGGCGTTCCGCGCAACGACGGGTCCGAAGGCTGCGCCTGGGCTGCTGCGCGGCCTTGCCGACGAGAGGCTGGCCGCCGCGCTCCGCCGAATGCATGGCGAGCCGACCCGCCCCTGGACGGTCGGCGAACTGGCGAAGGAGACCGCCCTGTCGCGCTCCACCTTCTTCGACCGCTTCCGCCGCGAGGTCGGCGTATCTCCGATGGAGTATCTGCTCGGCTGGCGCATGGCGATCGCCAAGGACCTGCTGCGCGGCGACGGCGTCAGCGTCAGCGAAGTCGCACAGCGCGTAGGCTACAGCTCATCGAGCACCTTCAGTGTCGCCTTCGCACGCCAGGTCGGCGCTTCACCGACGACGTATGCCAGAAGACATGGAGGGCGTGCAGGGCCGTCACCCGGCGACGCTCGCCCTCGCGACGTTCAAGGAACGCCGATAGTCGGTCATCGCATCGCGGGTGAACTCCGCGCATGACCTACGGCCCATCACCTTGCAGTCTCGCAAGGTAGCCATAAAGAATATTTATCGGCCAAGCCCGTTGTTCTCAGGCCGACTTGGGTTATGCCTCCAGAAAGGAGGCGTCCATGCAGCCATTTGCTTTGGTGTTCGGCATGCTTGCAATTGCCGCCACTGCGTCGACGACACCCCAGCCTCAAGATGAAGAACGGTATCGCCAGGTCGCCGCTATCGCGTTGGGATCGCCGGAGCGGTGGGACTACGTGGTCGCAGATGCGACGAGCGGGCGCGTCTACGTCGCTCATGGGGACCGGTTGGCGGTAGTGGACGGTCGGTCGCTGAAGTCCGTCGGCGACGTTACAGGGATCAAGGGCGGCGCACATGGCAGCTATTCAGCCACGGCAGCCGGTCTGGGCTTCACCGATGACGGTGAGGCCGGCCAGGCGGTCGCCTTCGACTTGAAGTCCCTGGCGATCAAGGCGGTGCTGCCGGCGGCGGCCGACGCGGACGCCATCGCCGGTTATGGCGACCACGTCTATGTGATGGACGGTGACTCGGGGGTCGTCACTGTCATCGATGCGCGAGGCCCCAAGGTGCTCGCCAGCGTCGCGGTCGGCGGATCGCTGGAGGCCGCCGCCACAGACGGACGAGGCCACCTCTTCGTCAACGGTGCGGAACGGGGCGAGGTGGTGCGGATCGACACCGACAGCAACACCGTCACCGCACGCTGGCCGGTCGCCGACTGCAAGAGCCCCCACGGCATGGCCATCGACCCCGTGCGCCACCGCCTGTTCACAACCTGCGAGAACGGCCGGCTCGACGTGCTCGACACGGACACGGGGCGGGAAGTCGCCTCCGCGCCCATTGGGCTCGGGACCGACTCGGCCGGGTTCGATCCCGTTCGCCGGCGGGTGTTCAGCGCCAACGGCAAGGACGGGACGATCAGCGTCATCCAGGAGGTCGACGCAGACACCTACCGTCCGCTCGAGCCGTTGAAGACGCAGATCGGCGCCCGCACCATGGCTGTGGATGTTGCGACAGGACGCCTGTTCGTGGCCGCCGCTGACATTGATCCCGCGGCCCCGACCACAGGCCGGCGACGGTTCCTGCCCGGCACGCTTAAGCTGCTGGCCTTCGATCCGGCAGACTGAGTTTGGTCTCCCCTCCAGAGACTGGAGGGGAGACGAGGCCAGGGGCGCCAAGCGTACGGCGCGTCAATACTTGACCCGGAACCCACCTTCCACTGTGATATCATAGAACTCACGCTGGATCGGCAGGTCAGAGCTACCCTGATAGTAGCGCAACGGCGTGTTCAGCAGGTTCTTGGCGTTGAAGTAGACGCCATAGTGCGGTGTGATCTGATAACCGGTGGTCAGGTCCAGCGTCGTGCGGCCGTCCTGGATGGTGTCCAGCGACTTGTCGCCGCCAAGACCGAACAGGCTGTGGCTGACGTATTCGGCCGACAGCCGGGCCTGCACGCCGTAGGCCTCATAGAAGGCCGCCAAGTTCCAGGTGACCCGCGAGGTGCCCGGCAATAGCCCGTACTCGGACTTGCCAGTCAGGTCCTGCGCGCCCGTGTACTCCAAGATCTGGCTGTCCACGAGCGTCACGTTTGCGTCGAGCCCCAGGCCGTCCAGCGGCTTGATCAGGAAGGTGAACTTCTGGTGGTAGTCGGCCTCCAGCCCGCGCGCATAGGCTGAGGAAACGTTCTCGAATGTGGTGACGTTGGCGAGCTGACCGTCGGCCAGCGGATTGCCTGCGACACCCTGCTGTATGCGAGGCGCGATATAGTTCGATAGCTGCTTGTCAAACAGGCCCACCTGAACGATGCCGCTGTTGGGCAGGTAGTATTCCAGGTCCAGGTCGTAGTTGTGACCGTAGGTCGGCCGAAGGTTCGGGTTGCCCTCGCTGATGGCTACGGGATTTTGTGTCTGATCCACTGACGTGGACCCGCTCGCCTGTTCGAAGCCCGGGCGCGCGATGCCGGTGGAGAAGCTGAAGCGGGCGAGTAGCCTCGGCATGATCGTGTAGCGCAGCTGCACGGTCGGGAAGGCGTTGACGTAATCCTCGCTGCGCACCCCGAAGGTGTTGGTCGTGTCGCCGTTAGCATCGGTGGCGGCCGTAAAGACGCCGTAAGCCTCGTTGGTGTCCTCTACCCGCACGCCGGCCAGAATGCCGAGCGGCCCGATCTCGGTCGTGTACTGGAAGTAGCCGGCGTAGATGTTCTCCTTGTCGTTGAAGTAGCTGCCGGGATTAAAAGTCGGCCCGGTGTGCGGCAGCGTCGCTAGAAGGTTGGTGACAGCGTCTGCGCTGACGTAGGGCCCATTGGTGTAGTGGCCGTCATAATACGGCCGGGATGGGCCAGAGATGCCGGCAAGGGTAAGGTCGGGCAGGCCGCTGTAGCTCTCGTCATATTCGCTGGCCACCTTGTCGCGGATGCGCGCCTGGCCGCCGATCTTGATCCGGTCATTGCTGTTGATCAGGTTGGGTGAGTACAGCAGGTTGACGGCATAGGTCCGCTCCTCGTCGGCATCGTAGTCGGCGCTGTTGGTCAGCCGCGACAGAGTGTAGATCGAGGGGTCGTCGAGCGGCGTGGCGATGACGAAGCTCGGATAGGTGATGCTGGTGCGGTTGTCGTAGGTGATCGGCTGGTCGGACGGGCCCGTGAAGCGTGCGCCATTGTTGTAGTTCACCCGAAAGGTGGCCCGGCTGTAAGCGAAGTGATAGTCGACGACGAGCCGGCCGAAATCATCCCGGCCACCGACAACGTAGACCTGGTTGCGGTGAGCTTCCTGTTCGTGAGTCTCGCTGATCGTCGGGGTCGTAGTGTCCTGGAACGCGTTGGAATTGTTCGTAGGCATGGGTAAGGCGCCCGTATCCGGGTTTTCCAGCCCACCCAGATTTCTGAACAGCAGGAAGTTCTTCTGGTTGGACTCGTTGTAGCCGGCGATGTCGGCGCGTGCATAGTAGGTGTGGTTACTGTTCGGCTCGAAGTCGAATTCCAGACCTTCGCCATAGCGTCGGCGATTGTAATCATAGTATCGAAGATCGTATTGGCTGACCGCGTTGCGAGGCGCCAGCCCGTCATTGACATAGCTTTCCTCGAGATCGTCGATGGCGCGACGATCCTCCCGCCGGGACGCGGTGAGGACGAAGGAGAAGGGCGTCGGATTGGAGAAGAAGCCCGCGCGTACCGGCTGCTCCTGGCCGTCGCCCTCCACCAGGAGGTGCGGACCGTCGAAGCCGAAGCGGGCGCCGACCGCGCCTTCTACGTTGAAGGGCCCGGAATGCTGGTGCAGCGGCTCGTCGCCCCAGCCGATCGTCCCTTCGAAGAAGGCCTTGCGGATGTTGGCGGCGCTGCGGGGTGTCAGATCGATCTGGCCGCCGATGCCTTCCGCCTCGTGGTCCGGCAGGCCCGTTTTCGTCACCACGATGCCGTCGATTGCGCCGGTGGGGATGGTGTCGAACTCTACCGCCCGTCCTCCGCCGCCTGCCGCCGTGCCGGTCGGATTGGTGTTCAGGAGTTCGACCCCGCCATAGGTTGCGTTGTTCAGATTGGCGTCGATGCCGCGGATCTGGACAAAGCGGCCCTCGCCCGTGTCGCTGGACAGCGACACGCCCGGAATGCGCCCGAGGGACTCGGCCGCGTTGAAGTCCGGGTACTTGGCGATGGTGTCCGCCGACTGGACGTTGATGAGGTTCGGCGCGTCGTACTGGCGGATGCGGGCCAGGTTCTCCTGGCGCGGCGCGGTGACGACGACGCTTTCTACCGTGGTGGCTTGCACGGCGGGAGACTGGCCTTCGGTAGCAGGGCCGCCGCTTCGGCCAGCCTGCGATGGTGGCTGGGAGGGCGCGGACCCGGTCTGCGCCGGCTGGTCTGGAGAGAACGGCGCGTCCGGCTGCGCCCAAGCCGCTGCTGCGCCCGTCAACAGGCTCGTGGATGCCAAGAGCGCCAGAATGCGGCCGTGATACATCAAACCCCCCGCGCCGCTGCATCGTCCGCGGACGGGCTTCAATCCCAAATTCCTGCAACACTTTCATGCCGGGCGGATTACGACCGAAGTCAATAAAGCTTGCAGAGCGGCAAGGTTATAGAAGGACACGGGGTTCTCATCCAGAGCCCGACACCGCATTGCGCCTGAAGTGGTACTCGTACATAAAGCATCGGGAATTCGAACGATGTGATGATCCTGCTGGTGGAGGACAACGCCGAGACGGCCGCTTATGTCCGGGACGGCCTGGTCGCGCTGGGTCATCAGGTCGAGATCGCCGCCGACGGACGCTCGGGTTTGACGCGGGCCAGCGACCCGCGGTTCGACTGCCTCGTCATCGACCGGCTCTTACCCGGGTTCGACGGCTTGACGGTGGTCCGTACGCTCCGCAGTGCAGGCGTCAGAACGCCGGTCATCTTCCTGACCGCCGTCGGCGGGGTCGCCGACCGGGTTCAAGGGCTTAGAGCAGGCGCCGACGACTACCTCGTCAAGCCTTTCGAGCTGGAGGAACTGGCCGCGCGGGTGGAAGCGCTGGCCCGCCGTCCGCCAATGTCGGCCGGCCATACTGCGCTGAGGATCGGCGATCTCGATCTGGACAGGCTGGGGCGGACCGTGCAACGCGCCGGCCGCCCGCTGGCGCTCACCGGAAGCGAGTTCAAGATCCTTGAGGTCCTCCTGCTGAACGCCGGCCATCCTGTAACCCGCTCCATGCTGTTGGAAGCCGTCTTCGGCCTGGACCATCCCAATCCGGCCGCCATCATCGAGCCGCACGTCAGCCGGCTCCGCGCCAAGCTGCAGGAGGGTGGTCTTCCTGATCCGGTTCGCACCGTGCGGGGCGCAGGCTACTGCATCGATGCGGCTTGAGCGGCTCTGGCGCGCCACCAGCTTTCGCCTGGCGCTATGGCAGACGATACTCTTCGTGGTGGCCTTCGCCGCCGCTGGCCTGATGGCCGAGGTGGTCGTGCGGCGTGACGAACTGCAAGCGGTGGACGCGGAGATCTCCGCCGAAGTCGGCGAACTGAAGGCTCTTTATGCCGGCGGAGGCCGGCCCATGCTTCTGAACACCATCGCCGCCCGCCAGCGGGATCCGAGCATCTGGGAGTTCCGCGTCCAGGACGTCGCCGGCAGGCGGCTCGCCGGCGATCTGCCCGAGCCCGGGCCTATGGCCTGGTCCACCCGCCGTCTGGTTGAAGGCGATCTGCCTGACGACGGGTCGGAGAGGGTGCGCGCCTTCCGGAATTCGCTACCGGGCGGGCTGATGTTGACCGTCGGCGAGGATCTTGG
>CAXTRP010000031.1:6712-14194 GCA_964246615.1 uncultured Caulobacteraceae bacterium
AGCGGGAGCGGTCGGACAACTCCGTCCTATGGGCCGTGCTGGGGGTGGCGGCCGCGGCGGTGGCCCTGAGTCTGTTGGTGGGCGCCGCGCTCGCCCGGCGCGCGCTGGCCCGGGTGGACGAGATGACCGGGGCAATGCGGCGCTATGGGGCGGGCGAGCTGCAATCGCGCGTGCCGGCGGGAGGGCGACCTGCAAGCGATCTCGACCAGCTCGCCGCCGCGCCGAACAAGATGCTGGAGCGCACCAGCCGGCTCATGTCGGGGCTGCGCCAGGTCTCCGCCGATATCTCGCATGATCTCCGCCGCCCACTGGCGCGCCATAACGAGCGCATTACCCGCACCTTGCTGGGGCCACCTTCGACAGACGCCTATCGCCTGGCCCTCACTGAAGCGCGGCAAGAGATCGACGAGGTGCTCCGCACCTTCCAGGCGCTCCTGCACATCGCCGAGCTGGTGGCCGGCGCGCCGGGCCTGCAGGACGAACCGGTTGACCTGGGCGAGGTCGCCGGGCGCGTCGTCGCCGCCTTCCTGCCATTGTCGGAGGAAGGCGGACGCCTCCTCCGCCTCGCTCCCATGGCCGCTCGCGCCGCCCAGATCATGGCCACGCCGCACCTGCTATCCCAGATGACCGCAAACCTGGTGGAGAACGCACTCGTCCACACCCCCGTCGGCGCCTGCATCATCGTCGCCGTGGAGGCCGGCGGGCTCAAGCTGACCGTCACCGACGACGGACCGGGCGTGCCGGCCGAGGCGCGCGAGCGCATCTTCGAGCGGTTCACGCGGCTGGATGGGAGCCGCAGCACGCCGGGGACGGGTCTTGGACTTGCCCTGGCGTCCGCCATCGCCCAGGCTTTTCACGGGCGGCTCTACGCCGAGGACGCAGCCCCGGGTCTGAGGATCGTCGCCGACTTCTCCCACGCCCCGCAGGTGCTGCGCTGACCCTTCGCAGGAAATAGCCGAACCCATGCACCGAACCCGCTCCGAGATGGACAAGGTCCCCCAGATCACCCTGGCCTTCTGGATCATCAAGATTTTCGCCACCACCCTTGGCGAGACCGGCGGTGATGCGGTCTCCATGACGCTCGGACTTGGCTACCTGGCGAGCACGGCCGTCTTCATCCTCATCTTCCTCGTCGTGGCCGGGGCCCAGGTCGCCGCACGCCGCTACCGCCCCTTCCTCTATTGGGCGGTGATCCTGGCCACCACGACGGCGGGCACCACCTTGTCCGATTTCCTGGACCGGAGCGCACACCTCGGCTACCTCGGCGGCTCGCTCCTCCTGATGACGATCCTCGCAGCCATCCTGCTGGCTTGGCGGCTCACGCTCGGGCGCATCGCGTTCCAGCACGTGGCGGACCGTCGGATGGAGAGCTTCTATTGGGCCGCCATCCTGGTCTCCAACACGCTCGGGACTGCGCTCGGCGATTTCACCTCGGACGATACCGGGCTCGGCTACCATGGGGGCGCGCTGGTGTTCGGCGGCCTGATCGCCTTGATCGGCGCGGCCTACCTTTTCACGCGGTGGTCGCGGGTGCTGCTGTTCTGGGCCGCCTTCGTCCTGACGCGACCCCTTGGCGCCACACTCGGCGACAGCCTTACCAAGCCGTTGAAGCAGGGCGGCCTGGCGCTGGGAACCCTTCCGTCCTCAGCCCTCCTGGCGGTCGCCGTCATTGTCCTGGTCGCCATTACGGCCCGCAGACCCGTGGCCGAGACGCATGGTTAGGCTTGGTGCCGTGGCGGCCGGTCTCGCCGCCGGCTTGGCGCTCGCCGCTCAGGCCTGGGCGGGACCACCCTATGTGACTGACGATCCCGAACCGACCCGTACCGGCGGCTGGGAAGATTACGCCCTCGTCTCCGGAGCGAACACGACGGGCGGGACGGCCGGAGAGACCGGGGTGGAGCTGAACTACGGAGGTGCGCCGGACCTGCAGCTCAGCCTCGATCTGCCTATCGCGTTCGATGGCGAACGCGCCTTCCGCGCGGGCGGCGGCGACGTGAGGGCTTCGGCCAAGTACCGTTTCATCCATCAGGCCGAAGGAAGCTGGGCGCCCGACGTCGCAGTCTTCCCCGCCGTCGAGCTGCCGACGGGGGCGGGGGCCTTTCGCACCGGCCATGTCTCCTATTTCTTGCCTGTGTGGGGCCAGAAGGACTTCGGCAAGTGGTCGGTGTTCGGCGGCGGCGGGTTGGACATCAATCCCGGCTCCGCTCAAAGGAACTACGGTCTGGTCGGCCTGGCCGTGACCCGCAGCTTCAGCAAGCGGCTGAACCTGGGCGTCGAGGTGTACCACGTGACGCCCCAGGCGGTCGGCGGCCCGGCCATCACCAACCTCGGCTTCGGGGCCATTTACCAGCTGACCAAGCACTGGGCGCTGATGGCGTCGGGCGGTCCCGGCCTACAAGCGCCCGGCCGATCAGAGACCTCCGCCTACTACGCCAGTATCCAGTTCACAAACTAAGGCGAGAACGCTTCCGTCGGCGCGCTGCTCGCGGGGCTCATCCTTGCACCGCGGCTCCGGAAGTGACCGACCGCCCGCTCGGCCTGCATCACCGGGGACGCGCTAGCCTGGCTGGCCAAGGCAATCCGGATGTGCGGCGACGCGGAGCAGCCGCTCGCGGCTGGAGCGCAGGTCCAAGCCGCTTCGCACCACCGGCTCAGGCCCCTCGCCGAGGCCCCGCCAAAGGGCTGAGTTGAAGGCTGCGGTGTCCAGGTGGTCCTCCCGGCTGAAGTCTTGGCCGGCCATGGTCGTCACCCACCAAGCCGAGCCGCGCCGCGAAGGACAGCGCTCCGCGGCGGACATGCGCGTTACGAAGCGGTCCGCAGCAATGGGAAGCGCCGTGGAGCGCAGGACGTCGGCGGCCTGCGCCCGGTAGGTCCAGTCCACCTGGGTGGGGTCGAACAGGTCGGCCATAGGTGTTGCCATGGCGTCGTTCAGCCCGAGGGGCTTCAGGCGGAGGATCGACTCGATGGTGCGCAGAACGTTGACGGTGGTGTAGCGGGTGGAGACCAGCGCTCCCTGGCGCACGTACGGCCCGACCACCAGCGCCACCGAACGACGAGCGTCCACGTGGTCCGCGCCATTTTGCGCATCGTCCTCGATCACGAAGATCAGGGTGGAGCCGGCCTCACGGCTGTGGGCGATCCGCTCAACTACCAGGCCGACGGAGTAGTCGTTGTCGGCCATCTCCGTCTCCACCGTATTCACCCCGTCCACCGCGTGGTCGAAGGCGCCGAAGTGGTCGTGACTGAGGCGCAGCAGCGTCAGGGCCGGCGTCGAGCCCGCCGCGTCCTGGGCGTCGAACTCGCGCTTCCACTCCAGGACACGCCAGTAGTCGGGCAGCCGCTGGTCGAAGCCGCGGAAATAAGGGTCGCTGCGACTGGCCAGCAACCGGTCGCCCGCTCGGTAGATGCGCTGGCCGGCCTTGTAGGGCTCTCTCACCGGCGCCACGTCGCCGGGCTTGCCGCTGTCGTAGATGGAGGCGTCGGAGAAGCCGTAGTTGCGCACGCTGAGCCCCGCGCGGATCGCCGCGTCCCACAGGAAGCCCTGCCCCGGCTTGTCGTCGTCGTCCGGGTCCGGTGCGGTGAGGAGGGCGGGGCCAGGCAGGAGGTCCGGGTCGGTGGAGAGCGCGGGGTTGGTGGCGCGCCGCTCCGCCGGCGTCTGCTGGGTGTAGACGAAGCGGTCCGCCTCCTCCGCCTCGTAGGCGAGGCCGCGGCGGGCGTAGTTCACCGGCGCGGTCTTCTCCAGGAGATCGGGCGCGCGCGCCGCGGTGGACCAGGTCCAGCCGGTGCTCGACTGCTCACCGCTGTCGTAGAAGTTGTCGAGCGTTACGAACTGGCGGGCCAGGGCGTGGTGGTTGGGCGAGAGCGCGCGACCGAGGATGGCCAAGTGCGGATCGCCATTCCCGATCTCAAGATCGCCTAGCACCTGGTCGTAGGTACGGTTTTCCTTGATGATGAAGACGACGTGCTTGATGCGCGCGCGGATGGCGGCCATCCGGGCCTCCGCGTCCGTGCGCGCTGCGGCCGACGGCAAGCCGATGTTGGCGGCAACCTGCAGGGTGGTCCTGGCCAGCGCCCGCTCTCTGGGCAGGGGGAATTGCAGCAGGGCCGCCTTCTCCAGCTGGTACACATACTGGTTGGCCGCGCCGCAGGCGTTCGGCTGGCCGCGGTAGATGGCGAGCTTGGGCGCGCAGCCCTGCGGGTTCGGCCCTGGCGGGCTCTTGCGGTTGACGACGAAGACCCGGCCTCCGCCGCGGCTGGTCGTCACTGCGCTCGGGTACCAGCCGGTGGGGACGAGCCCCTGCACCGCCGCCCCGCCGGGCGCGGGGGCGACCAGCGCCAAGGCGTTCACGCCGCCCAGCGTGATGAGGAGCCGCCCGTCCGGCAGCTCGGCCAGCCCGTTCATGTTCAACCCCTTGCCGAGCGAAGGCGCGCCGAGCGCTGGGGGCAAGCCGAGGCGCGGCTCGGCGACCAGGCGTCCCTCCACGGCATCGACGATGGCCAGGCGATCGGCGTTGTCCTCTGTGGCGAAGAGGCGAGCGCGCTTGGGGTCGGCCAGAAGCGCGGTCGGCTCGCCGACCGTCCGGATGCGGCCGCTCACCTCCACCCTGTCAGCGCCCACCTTGAGAGCCACCAGCTCGCGGTCGCGGGGCGCGGAGACCCAGGCCCGGTCCGTGCTCGTCCAGACTACCGAAAAGGGGTTCTCCCCACCGGGTGCGCCCGAATGGGCGGGATCGATCTTGCCCGGGCGCAGGTCCTGTTCAGCGACCACCGCCATGCGGTCGATGTCCACCAGACTGATCGAGTCGTTGTAGTAGTTGGCGACCAGGGCGCGCCGCCCGTCCGGGCTGACCGCCACGCCCGCAGCCTGCGGCTTCACGTCCGCGCCAAGCCCTGCAGTGTGGTGGAGAGGGATCGCGCCTGTCTCAACGAAGGCGCCGTCCGCGCCGCGGGAGAACACGCGCACCAGATCGTCCACCCCGCCGCCGACGATGAACCCTCGCCCGTCCGGCCGCCAGGCCACGCCGCCGAAGCTGTTGGGCGTGGTCAGCGTCTGGAGGAAGCGCGCGCCTCGGCGGTCGATGACGTAGCGGAAGACGTACTGGACCGACTGGGCCGGGACGATCTTGCCGTCAGGCCCGTTGAAGCGGTTGAAGCCGCTGGTCAGCACCAGCATCTCGCGCCCGTCCGGGCTTCGGGCGATGGCCGACGCCCCATCGGCGACGTAGGCCGGGTTCGGCCCTATGTGGGTCACCAACGGCTCCAAGCGCGCGCCGGGCGCGGCCGTGGGCGTGAGCGCCTGACCGGTGGGCAGGAGCTGACCGCTCTCCGCCGCCCACGCAGGGAAGGACAGGACAAGCGCGAAGGCGAGGGCGGCAGGGAGCGGGCGCAAGGCTTGACCTTGTAAGCTGAGAGCCAGTCCTACTATGCGATGATGACAGTTTAGCTCAGCCGGCCGTCAGGCGCCGTCATCAAATGTTAGCTTAACTGTCACCGGCCTGCTGAGAACGGCCGGTAGTCGGCCCTGAAACGTCGTCAGTCGCGCGGCGGAACGGGGTAGAGATGCAGGGTTTTCGACGAGCCGGTCTGCGGGCGGCGCTTTTACGGTCTTGCGCCCTGCTGGCGTTTCTCGCCTCCGCCAGCGAGGCTGGAGCGCAGGTGGTCGCTACCGCCGCCCAGGCCGACGCTGCGGCAGCGAACCCGCCGGGCGGGGTGGCCTCGCCCGGCGCCTCGGTGGACGCGGTGGTGGTCACCGCCGCGCGGGCGCGCTCGTCGGTCTCCCTGCCCGCGTCCGAGATCCAGAAGATCCTGCCCGGCGTGAACCCGCTCAAGGCCATCCAGTCTCTTCCCGGCGTGACCTACGAGACCGCCGACCCGTGGGGCAACAATGAGCAGAACATCACCCTGTTCATCCATGGCTTCAACGCCCAGCAGCTCGGCTATACGCTCGACGGCCTGCCGCTCGGCGATCAGAACTACGGAAACTACAACGGGCTGTCGCCGCAGCGGGCGGTGATCAGCGAAAACGTCGGCAACGTGACGCTGTCCTCGGGCGCGGGTGACTTGGCCACCGCCTCCACCAGCAACCTCGGTGGCACGATCGACACCTTCACCAGCAATCCCTCCAAGACCCGCGACGCCCAGGTTGAGCAGGTGTTCGGGAGCTACGACGCCTTCCGCACCTTCGCCCGCATCGATTCGGGCCAGCTCAGCCTGCCGGGGCTCGGCGACGACAATACCGGCTACGTCTCCTTCGTGCGCCAGGAGGCGCGGGCCTGGGACTTCGACGGCCAGCAGGGCGGCTATCAGGTCAACGCCAAGTTCGTGCACGAGGATCCGAAGGGCAAGCTGACCCTCTACTTCGACTGGGACGACAAGATCGAGCCCAACGAAGACGCCATCGTACACACTCCAGCCACCGACAAGACCCCCGACCCCTACACCCGCCCCTACTACTACCCGAACTTCGGAGCGGCGGAGGCCTCGCTCGGGGCGAACGGCGCGACGCCCAAGGCGCAGGGCAACAACTATGACAACTACTACAGCGATGCGCAGCGGACTGATTACCTCGGCTACGCCAAGTATGACTATCACGTCGCGGCCAACCTGAACTTCTCCAACCAGATCTACTTCCATCACGACGATGGGCAGGGTCAGGTTTCCGGCCCGATCTCGGCGGCCGGACTGCCCGCCCTGTTCAAGGTCTACTACCCGACCCTGAGCTCGACCCAGCTTAGCAACGTCTTTGGCGGCTCCGGCTATGCGCTGCGCACCACCGAATACCAGATCAACCGTGAAGGGCTGATCTCGGCGCTGGACTGGACCATCGGTCGGAACGACCTCGAACTCGGCCTATGGTACGAGCACGAGGCGTCTTCGGCGCGCCGGCGCTGGTACGAGGTCCCGGTCGCCGATCCGCAGAACCCCTACGAGCCCGCCGATCCGGCGGACCGCCGGTTCACCCAGTACGCCAGCGAGATCGACGTCAACATCGTCCAGCCGCACCTGCAGGACAGCTTGCACGTCCTGCCCAACCTGACCCTTCAGGCCGGCCTGAAATCAAGCCTGCAGTTCGCCAGCGGCGTCGTGCCGGTGCAACCGCTGCCGGGCTCGCTGGCCGGCGTATCGACCGGCTTGCCCCAGGGCGAGATCGACACCCTGGTCGGCTTCCTGCCCGACTTCGGGGCGATCTGGGAGGCCACCAGCCACGAGGAGCTGTTCGCCAACGTCCAGAAGAACGTGCGCCAGTTCCAGAACTACGGCGGCGGCGGCCTGTCCGGCTTCAGCCTCGGCAGCCAGGGCGCGTTCAACGTGTTCGCGGCCACCGCCCAGCCCGAAACATCCTGGACCTACGAGGTCGGCCTGCGTAGCCACCACGCCCTGAACCTCGGCCCGCTCACAGGCGTCGAGGGACAGGTGAACTACTACCACGTGGACTTCAGCAACCGGCTGCTGCAGATCAGCCCCACCAGCGTGATCACCTCC
>CAXTRP010000031.1:14204-15116 GCA_964246615.1 uncultured Caulobacteraceae bacterium
CGGTGTCCTACAATCGCTCCGTCTATGACGACAACTACGTCACCGGATCGACCACGGTGGACACCGCCGGCAAGAACGTGCCCGCCAGCCCGAGCTGGCTGAACAAGTTCATCGCCAGCGTCAACTACGGCCCCTTCGGCGCCCAGCTGTTCGGAGACTATGTCGGCAAGCGCTACGCCACCTACACCAACGACTTGTCGGTCCCGAGCTATTTCGAGCTGAACCTGGAGGCCAGCTACAAGCTGCCCCCGCTCCAGGATTACGGGCTGCGCGACCCGCTGGTGCGCCTCAACATCACCAACCTGGCCGGCGAGAAGGGGGTGTCCACCGTCGTCGTGGGTGCGGCGTCGGGCACCTACAACACCTACCCGCTTGCGCCCATCATGGCGTTCGTCACCCTTTCGGCGCACTTCTAGCCATGGTCTCGCGTCGAGACGTCCTCCAGGGAGCCGCCGCCATGGCCGCCCTCTCCTCGCCCGCCGCCGCAGCAGGCGACACCGTCCGGCAGGGCCGGCCGCTGGCGCCGGCGGTCCAGGTGTTCGGCCACCGGGGCGCCTGCGCGCTTCGGCCCGAGCACACCTTGGCCTCCTATGCCCTGGCGATTGCTGACGGCGCCGACTACGTCGAGCCGGACCTGGTGATCACCAAGGACGGCGTGCTGGTCGCCCGCCACGAGAACAACATCGCCGAAACCACCGACGTGAAGAGCCGGCCGGAGTTCGCGGGCCGGCGCACCACCAAGACCATCGACGGCGAGACCACCACCGGCTGGTTCACCGAAGACTTCACCCTCGCCGAGCTGAAGACGCTGCGCGCCGTGGAGCGCCTGCCCAAGGTGCGGCCGCAGAACACCGTTTATGATGGCGAGTTCCAGATCTCCACCTTCGAAGAGTACCTCGACTTCATGGCGGC
>CAXTRP010000032.1:0-15080 GCA_964246615.1 uncultured Caulobacteraceae bacterium
CTACAGCACCGACAGGCTGGGCGCCAGCGGGCTAAGGGTTTGAGAGCCTCATGAGAAAGCGCATTCCGTCAATCCGAAGCCCAAGGGCCGAGCATCGGTCAGCGTCCGGTCGAACTCGCACGGGGCCAGAAGGCGGTCGCTTACCACCTCCACGCGATTAGAGGCCAGCGAGATGAAATCGGTTGCATCCAGCACCACTTCGGCTGTGGGGCGGTCTGCGGACATCTGCACCCGTGCGAACAGGGCGCCATTCAGCCGCACTTCGCCGGTGAAGTCTGGAACCTGTTGATGCATGGGCGAGATCAACCTCAGTCGCAGTCGTTTCACTGCGCCGGGCGTATAGATGAAGTCGATGGCGGCGACGGAGCCTTGAGCCCAGCGCCCCCATGACTCGCCGCCATACCAGCTGACTGATTCCATGACCGGATTGAAGCAGTAGGATCCAGGTTCCGCCTGAGGCGGCCAGGGCATGCGTCCCCGTCCGAGGTCGGACAGCATGGCGAGCAGGGTGCGCCGCGCTTCGAGCTGGAGGTAGGACGACAGCTTGAAGGGGTGGATGGCGAGGAACTTGGGATCGGTAAAATTCAACAGCGAATTGCGCTCATTGAAGAAGGCGACCTCAAGGCCGAGTTCGTCCGCGCGCCAAACCCGCTCACACAGGCTGTAGAGCAGCATGGGAACGGCGATCTCGACGAACACGCCCGAGGCTGCGGTCACACCCGCATAGTGGACGAAATCTTCGAAGCGAGATTTGGGCAGTATGTAGAAGTCCGCGTAGCAGGCGGCGTCCAGGATGGGAAAGGGCAGCGGCGCGCGCCCGGCCTCGGCGCCGGGATGGGCCTCGGCTTGGTCGGCGGCCATGATCTCCACCAGCCGTCGCTCAAGTTCGGTGCTGAGCGCGTCGATCCGCGCCTGGGCGGGGCTCTGTTTCACCGCCTTGGTGTGGCCATGCAGCAGGGCCCGGGACCCATGGCGCGCAATATCCTCGAATTCGTCATCATCAAGCAGCACATCAGTCCGATAGGCGACGCCCGCCGCATCCAGCTTGCGGGCCAGCGCTTCGGGCGACGGCAGGTATTTGGACGCGTTGACCGGATCAACCCCCGTACCCAGCATCATTGACTTCGGATAGAGTATGCGGGGCAGAGATGCATAATACCAAACCCGTGTACCAACGTGTTCACTTGGCGCGCCTGTCCAAGAAATGTAACCGTCGTGCTGGCCAAGTGGGAAGTAGTCGTAAAAACTCTGCTCAGATACGCGTGGGTTCAACATCACGTCATCATGGATAACGATATAGTAGTCACAGTCTACCGCCTTGAGCCGCTCGGCTGCATCCGTCAGGAACGCGGCATGCGAGTAGGAGCCCCGGTAGACGGTGATCACGTCTTCGTCGTCCATGCGCTCGAAGGGGATGAGGAAAAGGATCTCGGCGAAACGCCCTGCATAGATCTCCCGCAAGGTCGGCAGGTTGGCCGGGAACGGATGGTTCATCAGCACGCAAAGACATATTCGAGGCGCCGGAGGCGAGGAGAGCATAGGGTCGTTCTCTGCGCCGGCTGAGCCTGGCGGGAATGGGCTTACCGCCCGTCGTCGGTGTAGCCGAGGCGCGCCGGGTGAGAAAGCGCATGTCGGCTCAAGGCGCTCGCTTCGCCTTTGACCGCACCCTTCAGCATGCTACCAGCCCCAGCGTCATTCCAGGGTAACGCCTTGCCGCCATTGCATGAAGTCATCGCAGCCGGGCTCGGCGTCGACGCCGCTGCCATTTCCGAGGACTCGCGCCAGGATTTCACCCCCGGCTGGGACAGTCTGAAGGCCGTCATCCTGATCACGGAAGTGGAGCGTGCCTACGACGTGGAGTTTGACCTGGACCAGCTTGCCACGGCGACCTCAGTCCGCGCCTTGCGCGACATGCTGCACGCCCAGGGCGTGGACGTCGTCTAGCGTCGGAAGATAGGCTTTGGACTTCGTTAGACCAGCATCCTGGAACGTCCGCGCGGAGTTGGTGGCCGCAGGGGCGTCTCCGGCGAGGATCTCTGATATTGGCTCGCGTCTGATCTCCGATCCTTTCGCAGTGCTGGGCGATGCGTCACCCAAACGGATTGCGGTGCTGGGGAACCTGACCGTCGATTTCATCGCGCAGGCGGTCGCCCTAGGCGTCGCCCAGGAAGGCTGGGCGCCTGTTCTGCACCAGGGTGCGTTCGGCTCCATGGCGCAGGCGGTGATGGATCGAGGCTCCTCCCTGCATGAGCATAGGCCGGAGGTCACCGTGCTCTGCGCTGACTGGCGCGATCTGGTTACATCACTCGGTCCCGGCGCGTCGACTGAAGCAGTGCACGAAGCTGTAAGCCGGAAGGTCAACGTTTTTGAGCGACTTTGGGAGATCCTGGCGGAGACTGGAAGCCGCGTGCTGCAACACCTGCCGGCGCCGCCTGCGGAGCGGCTGCGAGGAGCGGTCGAGCGCCTGATCCCGGCTTCCCCAAGCCGTCAGCTGGCCCTTGCCAATACCCTGTTGAGGGAGGCGGGCGCCGGTCGGGTGCAATGGATCGAGCTGGACAAGCTGGCCAAGGATATCGGGCTGAAGCGCTGGGCGACGGCCCGCAGCTATTACTCCGCGCGTCTTCCGTTTGACCAGAAGCACCTGCCGGAATACCTCTCCTCCTTCCGGTCTGCTTGGCGGCTGGCGTGCGGGCGGGCCAAGAAGGTGCTGGCGATCGATCTGGATAACACCTTGTGGGGCGGGGTGATCGGCGACGATGGCGTAGAGGGGCTTACCCTGGGGGTGGGTTCGCCCGCGGGCGAGGCGTTCGCTGATTGGCAGGCCTATATCCTGGCCTTGAAGGAGCGGGGCGTGGTGCTGGCGGTGGTGAGCAAGAACGAACCGCACATAGCCGCCAGCGGCTTCGACCATCCCGCCAGTGTGCTGAAGCGGAATGACTTTGCGGCGTTCGAATGCTCGTGGGGGGACAAGGCGGAGGGCTTGCGTCGGGTGGCCGACGAGTTGAACCTCGGCATGGACGCCATCGTCTTCGCCGACGACAACCCTGCCGAGTGCGCCCTGGTGCGGCGCGAGGCGAGTGACGTGGAGGTGGTGGAGCTGTCCACCGATCCTAGCCAGTTCATCGGAAGGCTTGACGCCGGCTGCTGGTTCGATCTCGAGAGCGTCACGCCGGAGGATTTGGCGCGCAGCGACGCCTATCAGGCTCGCAGTCAGGCGCTCATGGCGGCGCAGTCCGCCGTGGACCTGCCGAGCTTCCTGCGTGATCTCGCCATGATCGGCCGGGTCGCCGAGCCCGCTGCCGCCGACATGCCACGTTTGGCGCAGCTTGAGCAGAAGACCAACCAGTTCAACCTGACCGGGCGGCGCTACCCGCAGGCGGAGTTGCAGGCGTTGGCCGCTCGGCCGGACACGCTGATCCTCGCCTTATGGCTGAAGGACCGCTTCGGCGACCACGGTCTGGTGTCCAGCCTTATCGCGGTGCAGGAAGACGATGTCGTGCGCATCGACAGCTGGCTGATGAGCTGCCGCGTCTTCTCCCGCTCGGCGGAAGCGTTTCTGATGCGGGCGCTGGTCGAGCATGTCCGAGCGCGGGGCGCCCTACGCATCCTGGGAGAGCGCCGACCCACCGCCAAGAACGCCGTTATAGCCGACCTTTACCCCCGATTGGGGTTTGTTGAAGCGGGCCCGCACGCCTGGGCTCGCAGCGCACTCGCTTCACCGGACGACCTTGAGACTTTCATCGAGCTAGCCGCCGATGGATGATGTGGAGCAGTTCTATGATTTCGGCTCGCTGGCCTCCTCCGGGTCGGTGAAGGGGCTGGGTTGGTCGTTTCAGGAAGAGGGCTTCACCTGGACGATCGGCGACGCTGCGATCTTGGTATTGCCGGCTCGTCAGGCTGAGACGCCGGCGCGGCTCATGCTGGCCGCCCGGCCGATGCTGCATTCTGGCCTGCTGCGCCAGCGCGTCCGCTTAAAAGTCGACGGGCGGCTCTTCGCTGAGTTGGATTTGAGCGAAGAGGGCGTGCTCGAAGCGGAAATTCCCGCTTTGGCGGCTTCAGCAGGAGAGGGGGCGGCGTCGATCACCGTGACCTTGGAACTGCCGGACGCGGTCTCGCCCACTGTCGCGGGGCATGGGGCTGACGATCGCCCTTTGGGCTTAGCGGTGAAATGGGTGCGCTGGGGCGACGCGCACGGTGGCGTTCGCAGTACTGGCGGGGAGGGGAGGCGCAAGACCATCCTCCTTGTTCGCCATCATCAGAGCGGAGGCCTGGCCGCCATTTTCAATCGCCTCAGCGTGCTTCAGGGCTGTTTCGCAGTCGTGGCGTGCGATCCCGTGCTGACAAGGGTGCGCGATGCGGTCGTGGGTCTCCTGGACGGCGATCTGGCGGCGATCTGGCTGCAGCAGGGCCACGGTTCGCCCACCGCCGAGGAGGTACGCGCGCTGTCGTTCGATGTCCCCATCGTCACCTTCCCCTTCTTGCACATGGATGTGCTATGGCCCTTCGGCGGCGATGACTCCCGCCTTCTGCCAGAGCCGCCGCTCTATCCTCACGGTCGTTACCCATACTCGGATGCTGTAGCCTCAAGCCTGAGCGAGGCGGCAGGATCCTTGTCGGACAGCGCGCTTCTAGATGCCTACATGCGTTTGACGGATGAGCGCATGCCCGATCTGCCAGTCGCCTTTGCGGCGTACGCCCACGCGCTCTCGGCCGATGAGCGGGATTGCGACATCAAGCTCTCGGGCTTTATCCTCGGAACGTTTCAAAGCAAGCCCCTGTTTCAAAATAGAGTGATGCCAGACGGGACGCTGCTTGCTCAGCTCGCTGTGCAACTCGCCACGCAGGGCGGCCTGTTTGGACCGGAATTGCTTGGGCCGGTACTGCTTGAGTTGGATCGCCTGATGGTCGGCTACACGGGGCATGGACTGGAGCAGGTCCCCATCCACCCCAAGGTCGCCGCCGCCTACCACCTGCGCTGGCACCGTGCTGAGCGGCTATATCGTTGGCATGACAACCGGTGGACGTTCTCGGACTACATGATCAACTACATACGGTGGTCGCCATGGACGGTATGAAAAACCGTTCACGTGAGGTGATCGTCATCTATTCCAACTGTCAAGGCATGGACTTACTGCGGTTGATGCGCAGCGCTCCGTCGCTTGCGGCTCGCTTCGAGGTGCGGTTGATCCAGTTTCACTTGGTCGACCATGGTTGGGACGCCATTAAGCCAGAGATGTTTGATGGAGCTTGCTTCATCTGGGAACAGCTGGGCGCAGACTTCCCCGAACACCGTGATCGGATGCATGCGCTGCGGCCAGCAAACGCCAAGGTTGTCACCTTCCCTTCGCTAAACATGCTATCCCTCTGGCCGTTCACGGGAGGAGATCCGCGCATCGTCAAGGAACCGATGTTCCTGCAAGGCCGCTTTGCCTGGTCCGATGTGATCGGCGCAGAAATCGGCGCTGACCCACAGGTCCGCGTTCTCGCCGATAGTGATCTACTGGCGCGCTATTATGGGCGCGCTGCGGAAAAGATGCCTGACCTTGATCGCCGTCTGGCCATCGATGTCATGCGTTGGCGCGAACGAGACGCAACGAGCGACGTTCAGGTAGCTGAGTTCTTGATCCAGAACTTCCAAGCTACTGAATTGTTTTATTCTTTCGCGCGTCCTAGCGCTGCTTGTTCCGGCGTCATGCTACGACAATTGCTAAACGCAACCCTTACAGAGGCGGCGTTGCTGGCTCAAGCAGGCGACGAACTGAGCCAGCTATTACGCTTCTATGTCGGCTATGACATGCAGCAGTGTCCGATCAATCCGTTGGTCGCCCGTCACTTCGATCTAGCTTGGTATGGTGCGGATAATCCGCACCGCCACCACGGCCACAGGTTGTCGTTCGACGAATACATCGTGCGCTACATGCGCTACGACTCCTACGTCCACTGAGCGGCGCTACCGCGACCAGGGAAGATTGATGACGCATGCCTTCGCCGTCGTAGTGACGACAATCAATGCGCCTACCCAGGCGGTTCGCGAGATCCAGTCACGCTGCCATGATGGGGGCGCGGACTTCTATGTCATTGGGGACAGCAAGAGCCCTGCGGACTTCCATCTGGAGGGTGCTCGATATCTCGACTTGGAGGCCCAGCGCGCCACGGGGTTCAAGTTCGCCGCGCTCTGCCCCACGCGCCACTATGCTCGCAAGAACGTGGGTTATTTGGCGGCCATGCGCGACGGCGCCGAGGTGATCGTCGAAACCGACGACGACAACATCCCCCGTGAGGGTTTCTGGACGGACCGCGCACGGTCCAGGACCGCGCCCCTGGTCAGCGCTGCATCCGCTGGGTCGCAGGGCTGGGTCAACGCCTACGCCTACTTTTCCGACGCGCTGATCTGGCCCAGGGGCCTGCCGCTCGACCGCATCCGTGATCCTGCGCCGCCGCCCTCAGCGACGAACGGCAGCTACGACTGTCCGGTCCAACAGGGCTTGGCCGACGAGAACCCGGACGTGGACGCCATCTACCGTTTGGTGCTGCCCCTGCCGGTGTCGTTTGCGCCCGGACGCGAGATCGTGCTCGATCAGGGAGCGTGGTGTCCGTTCAACAGCCAGAACACCAGCTGGTGGCGCGACGCTTTTCCGCTGCTCTATCTGCCCTACTACTGCTCTTTCCGCATGACCGACATCTGGCGCAGCTTCGTGACCCAGCGCATCGCCTGGGAGAACGGCTGGCGGCTCGCCTTCCACAGCTCGACGGTCTATCAGGAGCGGAACGCCCACGACCTGATGCGTGACTTCGCCGACGAGGTGCCGGGCTATCTGAACAACGAGCGGATACGCCTCGCCCTGCAGGATCTGACGCTGACCCCTGGCCAAGGCGCTATCGCCGGCAATCTGATCCGCTGTTACGAGGCCCTGATCCGGCTCGAGGTGATTGGACCCGAGGAGGCGCCGCTGTTGCACGCCTGGCTGGACGACGTGGAGACGGCGCTGGCATGAGTTATCGACCCTCCACGCCTGAGGAGGCGATCCTACCCGAAAACGTCATTCGAGGTGTCTACCAGGCGTTGCTGATGCGTGATCCCGATCCGATAGGCCTTCGACATTCCGTCGAGTATTTGCGGTCTACCGGATCGGTGGAGAGCGTGGTGGTCGGCATCCTGCGGTCGGTGGAGTTCCGCGAGCGGTTTCCCAACCTTTTCGCCCGTTACCAGACGTTCCCGTCCATGGAGGAAACCGCGGCCTTCCACCGGGAGGGCGGCGCCCCCGACTTCAGCGATCCCATTCGTCTGGACGAGGCGATCCGCAACCATCCCGCGTGGCGTGGCGAGGGCGTGCTGGCCGAGATGGGATACCCTGCCGCGATGCTGATCAAGCCCAAGATCTTTGACTTGGATGATCCGACGGTCTTGCCTGAACTCGACGCGCTGAACATCCACGTGCACCTAGGTGGCCGCTCTCTCGGTAATAAGATTGTTGTCGATGAGAGCCTCTCCCGGCCAGCCCGAGCCGAACTCTACTTCAGCAGCGCCTCGCGCAACCTCATCGTTTTTGGGCCCCAATGCGCGCTTCGCGGCGAGCTGAACTTTCAGGGGGACAATAATCTTTGCTACTGCAGTGGCAAGGGAGGCGATGTTCAGGTTTATAAGACCTTCTTCTACGGTTCAGGAAGCGCGTTTGTCTTCGGAATCGGGTCAACTTGCGTTCATGGATCGTTTCATATCGAAGGACCTAGTCGACACATCGTGGTTGGACGCGACTGCATGCTGTCAGGCGACGTCTATGTTGCGGCGACCGACAATCACGCGATGGTCGATGCCGAAAGCCAGACGGTTCTGAACATGCCGGGCGACTTGAGGATCGGGCCTCACGCTTGGCTTGGTTTCGGGACCACGCTCTTAAAAGGCGCCCATGTAGGCCAAGGAGCTGTCGTTGCAGCGCGCTCGACGGTTACCCGGCCGGTGGAGCCGCGAACCGTGGCCGCTGGCGCCCCGGCCCGCACAATCCGGCGAAACGTCGACTGGGCGCGCAGTCTTCCATCTGAAGTCGCGCTGTTACAGACCTCGATTGGGGAAGCTCTGACTTCAGAGCTAACCGGCATTACCAACCCGGTAGGCTGATGCGAGCTGCACCTTAGAGAAAGGTGACGCCCCGTAATCCAAGGCCGATCCGTCGAGCATCGTTGGCCAGCGCGGGATCGATTTCGGCCGGCCGGAGCATCCGGTCGGTTTTCACCTCGACCAGGTTCACTGCGCCGGGTTGCAGTTCGGCGGCGGAGAAGTCTACCGTCACGCAAGTTTCAGGCCATTCGGCGGTGATCCGCTGCTCGGCCCCGTTTAGTGTGACCCATCCCGACAATCGACCCAAGCTATGGTGAACCGGTATACAGATGTGTACTTTGGCGCCTTGGATGGATGTTCGTGCGTTGTGGTAAAACTTTACGGTCGCCACGGCCTCCGCCGCCCATGCTCCCCACGGCTCCGGTCCATGCCAGCCGTTTGCATCGTCGCTGTCGAAATCGATGAGATTGCCATCGACACCGCCGGGCTGCGCGACAGGCATCTTCGGGTCAGGCTCTCCCGCCAAGGTCCGCAACGTTGTCAATAAGGCGCGTTTGTCTGCATGCGTAAGCCTTGACATCTTGAAGGGATGGATGGCGAGGAAGCTGCGATCTGCAAACTCCTCTACAATGGCGGGTCGTTCGAACCCAGTATCGTCTAAGCCCAACTCAGAGGCTTGCCACACCCTGTCGCAGCAGGTGAACAGTAAGGTTGGCGCAAAAACCTCAACGAAAAGATTTGCTGCTGAAGCCACTCCAACGTAGTGAGCATAATCTGCAAGTCGACTCTTCGGAAGAATATAGAGATCAGAGAAATATCCTGAGGCTACGAGTGGAATAGGCAAATCTACCACCTCGCTGCCGTCTTCCGCCAAGTGCTCTTTGCCTGCAAGTTCGGAGCTGACTTTGAGAACATCAACGAGATCGCCGCATATATTGAGACTCAGCCTCTCAATTTGATCTTGCCTCGCCTCATTCACGTCTGTTGATACATTATGACCGTGCACCACTACCCGGGAAGGCTGTTTTTCAATTTGGGTGAAGTGCTCCTTTGAGAGGCGTAAGTCTGTGACGTAGCCCATACCGGCGGCAAATAATTTGGCTTCGACAATGGCGGGGGGAGGCAAATGATCGATTAGCGATGAGTATTCAACGCCAGATCCGAACAACAAAGATTTGGGATGGTACATCTTTGGTATCAGCCCAAAGTACCAATCCCATCCTCCCATGTAGGTCGGTAGCGGACCGGCGCGGGAGATGTAGCCGTCGTTGGGGCCGAGCGGGAAGATTTCGGGGAAGCTTCGCTCGTTCAGCTGCGGGTTCAGGAGCACGTCGTCGTGGCAGAAGATGAAGTAGTCGCAGTCTACTTCGTCGAGTTCCCGGCGCGCGTCGGTGATGTAGCCTGCGTGGGTGTAGGAGCCGCGGTAGACGGTGATCACGTCGCGGTCGTCCAACCGCTCGAACGGCATCAGGAACAGCAGTTTCGAGAACCGCCCCAGATAGATCTCGCGCAAGAGCGGCAGGTTGCGGGGGTAGGGGTGGTTCATTAGGATGCACAGGCATACCCGTGGTCCGCGCCCTTCGGTCGCGCGGGCGGCGGTTGCGGCATTCACATCCATGAAGGTGATCCATCTGAAGGGGGATGGCCGCGTATCTGGAGCTGATCCTGTCCGGGACGACGCGTGAGACGTTTCCTAGTCGATCGGGCTCGAGACGAGACTCACGAAACGGTGAGCTAAGACCAGCCTCCAAGGAAGGCTGGCCGCTCGGGAACGCCGACGCCCAGCAGCATCTAGCCTGCTATTGCATAAGCCGTGCGCCCGCGCCATCCAAAGGCGTAAAAGGAACGGCCCGGGGTCGCGTCCCGGACGAACGTGTCGTGCGATGATCAGGAGCCGCCCAGCACCGTGGACGAGGACCTTAACCGCCCCATAAGCGCGCCTGATGTCGAACACGCTTACGCCGTCTTACTCGGTCGGCTTCCGGAGTCGGCCATCGTCACCGGCGCCAAGGCCTCTTTGACCAGGAAGGAGTTGATCGCCGAGCTGATCGGCGCCGAGGAGTTCCGCGAGCGCATTTCCGATCCGACCAGCGAAGGACGCTTGCTGCAAGGCGGCTTGTTCGACAGCGCTCCGGATCGGGTGATGCTGCAGTGGGCCGCGGATTTCCTGCCCCTGGGCCTGGACACGCGCAGAGGTCTGGTCGCGGAAACAAGCTGGTATGGCCTCTACGCCGCCGTCTTCGGCGACGTCGAGTTCCGCCGCGTCCTTTCCGATGTCGCCCCGCGCCTCCTCGATCCCGCTTTCCTGAAAGGTGTTCGCGCCCTCTCCGCAGGGCTCGGCGACCGGCTGATCATCGGCGGCCTGGAGGCGGTGTCGCCGGGGCGGGTGTCGGGCTGGGCGCTGAACCGGAACGCCGTAGACGAGCGGGTCGGGGTCGAAGCGCGGGTCAGCGGCGTGTTCGTCAGCGCTGGACTGACCGGACGCCTGCGACGGGACCTGCAGGATATCTACGGCGGCCAGGGGCGGTTCGGCTTCGAGCTGACAGGCCTGCCGGCGCCGAACGCGGATGCGGCCGGCGTCGTCGAGGTCGAGGTTTGCGAAACCGCCAGCGGGGCGCTGATCGGGCGCCTGCCCCTGCGACCCAGGCGCGCGGAGGAAGCCGATCACCTGCGCCAGCTGCGTCAGGATCTCGCCGGGGTCAAGGCGACGGTGGCGCGTCTGGAACTCGCATTCAACGCTGCCGCTGCGGGCCTGGGTCATTACCTGCCCGACTACGACGACTATTTCCGCGCGATCTATGCCCGCACGCCCCTGGTGGAAGCGGCGGAACAGCGGGCTCAGGATGCGTTCGTCCGGCGGCCCTTGATCTCCGTCGCGCTGCTGCTTGAGCCCGAGCGGATGCAGGAGTTAGGCTCAAGCCTGGAGAGCCTGGCCGCTCAGACCTACCCGCACTGCGAACTCCTCCTGGCGTCGACGGCCGGGCTCGCTTTGGAGCAGGCGGACCACGCCTTGCAGCGGGCGCGGTCAGCCGTGGGTGATCGTGTTCGTCTGCTCGCCGATCCGGAGGCGGCGCCCGCCGCCGTGAAGGGTGAGTATCTGGTCTTCCTGCGGGCGGGAGACGAGCTGTCGCCGAATGCTCTGCAGAGCGTGGCGGCCGAGCTTCAGGGTGACGCTAGGCCAGCACTCGTCTACGCCGACGAGGACGCCATTGTCCAAACGCCGAACGGGGTGCGCTACGCCGCGCCGCGCCTTAAGCCCGACTTCGATCCCGACCTGCAGCTGCAGACCGGCTATATCGGTGACCTGCTCGCCCTATCGGTAGCGGCCTTGCGTCAAGCGGCGGCCCAGGGCGGCGGGATGGCTGCAGCGGCGCGGTACGACCTGATCCTGCGCGTGATCGAAGCGGCGAAGCCCGATCCGATCGACCACATCGCGCGGGTGCTCTACCAAGCCCGCTCGGAGCTGAGACGTGAGGACGCCGAGGCGTCGGCATCGGACCTGTCGCGCGCGGCCCAGGCTCATTTCCAGCGCACGGGGTTGGCCGCCGATGTCCTGGCGCATACCGATGAGGTCGGCGCGACGGTTCAGGGCGCTGTGCGCCTGCGCCCGCAGCGCAACCTCGACGACGTACGGGTCGCCGTGATCATTCCCACGCGCGACCGGCTCGACCTGATCGGCCCCTGCGTCGCCAGCCTGCTCGCCGCCTCGACCCACAACCGGGCGAATTTGGAGATCATCGTGGTGGACAACGGCGGCTCGCTGGAGGCCGGCCGGGCCTTCCTGGGTTCACTCGCCGCCAGCCGCCAGGTCCGCCTCATCAGCGACGAGGCGCCGTTCAACTGGGGCGCGCTGAACAACGGTGCGGCCCGGCTCACCGACGCCGAGGTGCTGATCTTCCAGAACGACGACACGGTGGTGCTGACCCGCGACGGGCTGGACGAGCTGTGCCGCCAGGCCCTGCGGCCGGAGGTCGGCGCGGTGGGCGCCCGGCTGCTCTACGAGGACGGATCGATCCAGCACGCGGGCGTCGTGCTGGGCGGGGCGAACGGCGTCGCCTTCCACGAGGGCCTGGGGCTGGCCGGCGACGACGCGGGCTATCTGGGTCGTCACGCCCTGCTGCACCGCGCCTCGGCGGTCACGGGCGCCTGCCTGGCCACGCGGGCGGACGTGTTCCGGCGGCTGGGCGGCTTCGACCAACATGGCTTCACCGTCGAGGCCGGGGACATCGACTACTGCCTGCGGGTGCAGCAGGCGGGTCTGGCGGTGCTCTACGACCCCTATGTCACCCTGTATCATTTCGAGTCCAAGACGCGGGGCCAGACCGGCGCGGACGCCAGGCGGACCGAAAGCGCCGCACGCGAGCTGGATAAGCTGAGGAGCCGCTGGGGCGAGCGCCTGGCGCGCGACCCCTACTACAACCCCCATTTCGATCGGTTCAGCCGGCCGTTCGTTAAGCTCGGGCCGCCGCGCTGACCCAAGGCCTGCAACGGCGGGTCACGGCGGTCTCAGTCGACGGCGATGCTCGCAAAGCCGACGGCCATCCGCCCGATGACGCTCGCCTGGCTGAAGCCGGCAGCGTGGATGATGCGCAATGCGTCCGCCGCCGCCTCCGGCGCTACGCACACCAGCAGGCCTCCGCTGGTCTGAGGATCGCAGAGCAGGTCTCGCACCGCGTCCGGGCATCCCTCAGGCAGGCGCACGGCCTCTCCATAGCTCGCCCAGTTGCGCGCCGCCGCACCGGTGCGAACCCCGGCCTCGGCGAGCGACAAGGCGCCTGGCAGGATGGGCGTGTCGGCCCAGCGCAACCGAGCGGCCAGCCCTGACCCGCGGCACACCTCGAGCAGGTGGCCCAGCAGGCCGAAGCCGGTGACGTCGGTGATGGCGTGAACCGCGGCCACGTCGGCCAGCTGCGCCCCGACGGCGTTCAGCCGGGTGGTGGCCGCCACCATGGTGGCATAGTCTTCAGCGCTCAGGCGCTGCTGCTTCAGTGCGGCGCTGAACACGCCGACGCCCAGGCCCTTGGTCAGGATCACGAGGTCGCCGTTCCGGGCGTCGCGGTTGCGGCGCACCTTGTCGGGATGCACGAGGCCCATCGCCACCAGCCCATAGATCGGCTCGGCGCTGTCGATGGAGTGGCCGCCCGCGATGGGCACGCCGGCATCGGCGCACACCGAGGCGCCGCCGGCCAGGATCTGCTGCACATCCTCCAAGCGCATCCGGTCCACCGGCATGCCGACGACGGCCAGGGTGAAGATCGGCCGCCCGCCCATGGCGTAGACGTCCGATAGCGCGTTGGTCGCCGCGATCCGGCCGAACACGAAGGGATCGTCCACCACGGGCATGAAGAAGTCGGTGGTGGCCACCAGCGCCTGGGTGTCGTTCAACCGCCAGACCGCCGCATCGTCGCTGGTCTCCGCGCCCACCATCAGGGCGGCGAACGGACCGGAGGCCGGCGTCTTGGCCAGGATGTCGCGCAGCACCGAGGGCGCAAGCTTGCACCCGCAACCGCCGCCGTGCGCCAGGTCGGTGAGCCGGTAGGGGGCGATCAGCGAACTCATGGTCTCTTGGCGGCTTTCGTCAGGGTCGCAGACGGGGTGGCGACACCGCCGCTATATATCAACCGCACGGGAGGGAGGCTCGATCCTGGACGACGTTGTGAAGGGAGCCTTGAACGCGCGGCTGCGCGCCCTGCCGCAGGTGGAGCGCCTGATGGCCCATCCCGGCGTGCAGGGCCTGGAGCCGCTCCACGGCCGCGCCGCGACCTTGGCGGCCGTGCGCCTGGTGCTCGATCACGCCCGAAGCGTGCTGCGGAGTGACCAGACAGCCGGGGTTCCGGACACGGATGGCCTGGCTGAGATGGTCGGGGATCGGTTGGCCGACACCGTGCAAGCGGGACTGCGCCGGGTTATCAACGCGACAGGCATCGTCCTGCATACAAACCTCGGTCGCGCGCCCATGGCCGTGGCTGCGGCGCAGGCGGCGTTCCAGGCGGCCCAGGGCTACACCAATCTGGAGTTCGACCTGGAGACCGGGCGCCGGGGCGCCCGCACCCAGGGGGTGGAGCCGCTGCTGTGCGGGCTTACAGGCGCACAGGCGGCGCTTGCCGTGAACAACGCCGCCGCCGCCGTGCTGCTCGCGCTGAGCGCCCTGGCCGGAGACGGCGAGGGTGGCGGAGAGGTGATCGTCTCCCGCGGCGAGCTGGTGGAGATCGGCGGCGGTTTCCGCATCCCCGACGTGATCACCCAGGGCGGCGCGCGGCTGGTGGAGGTCGGGACCACCAACAAGACCCGCCTGTCGGACTACGCCGCAGCGATCACGCCGGCCACCCGGATGCTGCTCAAGGTGCACCCCAGCAACTACCGCATGCTGGGCTTCACCGGCGAGGCGAGCCTGCAGGAGTTGGCCGGCCTGGCGCGGGACCGCGGCCTGATCTTCATGCACGACCTCGGCGGCGGCGCGCTGGTGGACCTGCGCGAGCTGGGCCTGCCCTACGAGCCGACGGTGCAGGAGAGCCTGGCCGCCGGCGTCGATCTGGTGGCGTTCAGCGGCGACAAGCTGATGGGCGGCCCTCAGGCAGGGCTGCTGCTCGGGAGCGCTGCGGTGCTGGAGCCGCTCCGCCGCCACCCCCTGCTGCGCGCCGTGCGCCTGAACAAGACCACGCTTGCAGCGCTGGAGGCGACGCTGCGGCTCTATGCGGACCCATTGCGCGCCATGGCCGAGGTCCCGGTTCTCGCCATGCTGAGCCAGGATGTCGGTGCGCTGCAGGCCCGGGCCGATCGCCTGGGGGCCGCCCTGGATGATGGCGGGTCGGGCAAGTTGGACTGGACGATCCGGTCCAGCGAGGCCTTCACCGGCGGCGGGACCCTGCCTGCCCAGGGCCGGGAGAGCCGCGCCCTGGTCCTCGATCCCCCCGGCGGCGCCGAGCGGGGCGCGACGCGGCTTCGCCACGGCGCTATTCCGGTGGTCGCTCGTATCAGCGAGGCGCGGCTGGCGTTCGACATGCTGACCCTGGCGGAGGAGGAC
>CAXTRP010000033.1:0-14778 GCA_964246615.1 uncultured Caulobacteraceae bacterium
TAGACGCCCGGCACGGACAAGGTACCCCCTGGACGGCAGGCCACGATGGCTTCGCGTAAGACGTGCGGCCGGTCGAAACTGATCTTCAGCGTGGTCTTGACGAAGTCCATGACGTTGTCCGCCGACCAGCCGTGACTCTCCAGACCTACGCAATCGATGCAGTGGTCCGGCCCCCGGCCGCCGGTCATCTCCGTCAGCGCCTGGTTGGTCTTGACCTCGGTATAGTTGATCACCTCGGCGCCGGCCCCCTTGGCCTTCTCAAGCCTGTTGGGGTGGTGGTCGATGGCGATCACCCGCGACGCGCCGAGCAGAAAGCAGCTCTTCACGCACAGTTGACCCACCGGCCCCATGCCCCAGATGGCGATGGTGTCGCCATCTTGGATGTTGCAATTCTCCGCCGCCTGGTAGGCGGTCGGGAAGATGTCGGAGAGGAACAGCACCTGTTCGTCGTCCAATCCCTGGGGGATCTTGATAGGGCCGACGTTGCCATAGGGGATGCGGACGTATTCCGCCTGACCGCCAGCGTAGCCGCCCATCATGTGGGTGTAGCCGAACAGCCCAGAGCCTGCGTAGCCATATAGCGCCTCCATCATCGGCGCCTTGTCCGAAGGGTTGGAGTTCTCGCACGCGGCGTAGAAGGACGTCTTGCAATGGCCGCACTGGCCACAGGCGATGGTGAAGGGGTTCACCACCCGGTCGCCGAGCTTCAGGTTGTGCACCTCGGGGCCGACCTCCACCACCTCGCCCATGAACTCATGGCCCATGATGTCGCCGGAGACCATCGTGGGCATCTGGCCGTCATAGAGGTGGAGATCGGAGCCGCAGATCGCCGTGGCGGTGGTTTTGATGATGATGTCGTGCGGGTTGACGATCTTGGGCTCGGGCACAGTGTCCACGCGGATGTCGTGACGGCCATGCCATGTGACGGCGCGCATTGGAAAACTCCTGAACTAAAAGTGGTGCGACGAACGCTCAGCGCGTCTCCGCGTGGCGCTCTTCGCCGGTGGCCTTGCTCTTGTCGTAGCGAGGCGCGGCGTCAGGCGCCTTGCTGGTGGCGATTTCGCCGGTCTCCAGCAACATCTTCAGCCGCCGCAGGTCTCGATGAGCCTGCATGCCTGGCTCCATGGCGAAAAGCTCGGCTACGAGCTTGCCGAGGGCGCCGCCGGGCGGTTCGTAGACGATGGTGGCGTGCAGTTCCACGCCGCGGTCTCCGGGAGCGTCGCGAAATTCCACCGTGCCATGGTTCTTCACCTGGGCGCCTGGCTCGGTCTCCCAGGCGATGAGCCGGCCGGGCTCGTCGCGGGTGACCACGGCGTTCCATTCCACCGTCTGGCCGGCAGGCGCCTTCACCACCCAGTGAGAGCGCTTGGCGTCCAGCTCATCCACCCGCTCCACATTCTCCATGAAGCGACCCAGATTGGAGAAGCGGCGAAAGAAATCGTAGACCTCCTTGCGCGGCCTGCCGATGGTGACGGCGCGCACAGCGACTTCACCATCGGTGTTTCGGTCAGACTTCGACTTGATAGCGTCGGCTGGAACTGTCGCACTCGAGTCCATGAGTGATCCTTTACGCCGGAGACGGAGAAAACGCGCTGTTGATCATGCGGCTTCACTACGGGTGAACTGAGGATCGTCTTTGCAATACGCCTCGATCCTATCGATAGCCTGGCTCAGTCTATCGACGGGATCATGAAACAGGACACCGAAGGGGATCGACTCGGTACGGCCTTGCCCATGAGCGCCATCCAGCCCAGGCGCTGTCACCACCAGATCGGTCATGGTGGCTTGCGAGGTGAGGCCGGCGGGTGACCGCCCGATGCGATCGGCAGCCTCTTGCAGGCGCGACACGATCGTTTTCAGGTCGATAGGGTTCGCCATCGGTCCTCCGAGTTACAGAGCGAGGCGGCGGCCTCCGCCCTGTAACGAGGCGACAACCATCCACCTGGGCGACTGTTCCGGCCAGCTCATCGGCGCGCAACATCGCCGCCAACCGATCATGAGCATAGCCGCCGCGTTGCAACTACGGCCTCCCCCGACAACGAAGCTTCATTCTCAGCCGGCGCAGGATGACGTCGGTGTTCTCACGTCCAAGCGTCGGTTCACGGTCATCCTGTCCGCCTGATGCGGTCAGAACTTGAGGCGCACGCCGCCATAGCCCGCCCGTCCCAGCGTGCCGTACATGAACGCGGTTTCGTACCGCTTGTCGGTGAGGTTCTCGGCCCGGGCGTAGAGTTCAAGGTTCGCGCTCAGGGGATAGCTCGCCCGCAGGTCCAGCAGAGTGTAGGACTTGAGCAGAAGACTGTCGGCGCTGTCGTCGAAGCTTCTGCCCGCATAGCGGACAGCCGCCGTCGTGCGCAGCTTGACCGGCCACAGATAGCTGGCGGAAAGGTTGGCGGTGTTCTTCGGGCGCCTCGCCAGCTGGTCGCCGCGGGTGGGCGAACCGGGGGAGCGGTCCTCGTCGTCGTCAAAGGTATAGTTGCCGGTGAACTCCAGGGCGTCGAGCGGCTTCCAGTCGGCCTGCAGCTCCACCCCTTCGGCCTCGTTACGCGCCACGTTGTCGTAGAAGCCGAAGGCCGCCAGGCGCGCGGGCGTGCAGCCCGGCTGGGCGGCGCTGGCGCAGAACACGAAATCGATCAGGTTGGTGGTCTTGCGTCCGAAATAGGTGGCCGACACCACCAGCCGATCGTCAAGCAGGTGCTGCTCCACGCTCGCGTCCCAGCCGTTCGCCGACTCGGGCCGAAGGGTCAGGACGCCGTTGGCGCCGTAGAGCTGGAACAGCGACGGCGCCTTGAAGCCCTGGCCGAAGCTGGCGCGCAGAATCGTTCCAGGCCGCGCCACCCAGGCGGCGGACGCCTGGCCGGTGACGTGGTCGCCGAAGGTGGAGTGGGCGTCGTAGCGCAAGCCGCCTGTCAGGGTGAGGTTCGGCAGCACCTGGCCTGTGATCTGGCCATAGCCGCTGGCGATGGAGACGTTGGCCTTGGTCAGCGGCGTGAAAAAGGCCGGGCTCTCGGTGCTGAATTGGGAGCGTTCGTCCTGGGCTCCGAACACGAGGTCGTAACCGGGCGCGACTGCGTAGGACCCCTCGTAGTCGAAGGTCTGCGACCGTCCCAGGCCGTCGAAGGTCGCCTTGTCGCCGGACTGGTAGGACGGGCCCGGGTTTGGATCCTCCGTGCGGCGGTCCAGCTCGTTGTATTCGTAGGCGATGCGGTTCTTCAGCTGGCCGCCCAGCGCCGCGACGTTCAGGCCCGTATAGTCCACCACCTGCTGAGTGCGACCGAACTCCGCGTCGTCACCGAAGGCGGCGAAGCCCGTCGATGGCGTATCGAAGCCGTCGAACTCGGCGCGGCTGAAGGTGTAGTAGGCGCGCTCGTCGAATTGCACGTCCGGAGCGAGGTCGTAGGTGAAGCGGCCCGAGGCGCCGGCGGTGTGGAAACCATCGGCTTCCCGCCCGCCGAACGCCCGATCAAAGGCCGAGACGCTGTCGGTCGACTGGTAATAGGCGCCCAGGCGGAAGGTCGCCGGGCCTTGCCTGCCGCCGATCCCGCCGTTCACATAGGCCGTGCCGTAGGAGCCGCCCTCCGCCTGCACGTCGCCTTCCAGCGGCCGTGTGGCCTCGCTGGTGATGACGTTGACCACTCCGCCGATCGCCTCGCTGCCGTACAGGGTGGACTGCGGCCCGCGCAGCACCTCGATGCGCGAGATGTCGCCGGTGGTCAGGTTGGCGAAGTCGTAGCCCGTGCCGACACTGGACGGATCGTTCACCTTCACCCCGTCGATCAGGACCAGGGTGTGGTCTGAGTCGGCCCCGCGGATGTTGAGCGAGGTAGTCTGGCCGGGGCCGCCGTTGCGGGTGACCACCACGCCTGGCGTGCGCGCCAGGATGTCGGCGACGCTCGTCTCCTGGTCGAGGCGTATCTGGGGCAGGGTGAGGACGGTGACCTGCTGGCCCACCTGGTCGATCGGCCTGGGCGAGCGGTTGGCGGTGACCACGACGGTCTCCACCTCGGTGGCGGCGGCGGAGCCTGCAACGTCAGGCGTCGGCGCAACCGGGGCCGTCTGGGCGACGGCTGTGAGCGGCGGGCCCCAGGCGGCGAGCGACAAGGCGGCCAGAGACAGGGCAGCCTGGGAGGCGGTGGCTAGGAAGGTCAGCTTCAAGGTCTTCTCCGAATGCAGAGCCGCACGCGGAACGACCACACCTCACGGCGCAGCCGCCCGCGCGAAGCGGGACGACAAGCCGTCATTCGGGCAAGACCCCGTACCGCACGGCGCACCTCGGCCGGGCGATGGACAGCCGCGTCAGGCAGGTCTCCTGGCTTGCGGGTCAGCACCTCGACCGTCGCCTTCCCAAAGCCCCGAGGGGCTCCAGTGGCATGTGACGGTCAGGCTCGCCGCTTACAGTTGCGAGGGCAGCCGGGGGTCTTCACCCCGTTCACATATTCACCCTCTCTCGAGGGACCTGGCGCGAGGGGGCCGTATAACGGCGGCCCGATCGGGTCAACGCGGCCGATCGCCATTGAGCGACCGACGCGGTGACCGGCGGCGGCTAAGCGCATGCCGCCCATGGCGGTGCTGGAAGAGATCGCGACAATCCCGCTTGTCTGGTCGTGGCCTTGGTTCCACAAAGGCCGTACAAGCATGGGGAGGCGTCAAGGTCATGGGTACGCGCGACGCCCCGCCGAGCGGCGCCAGCCCAGGTCCGCCTGGACCTCGCCTCCCCGTTTCACACGCCCTGAACTCATAGCGAGATCGTCTCGATGACCTCCCCCGAACCCCGACGCGCGATCTTCATCACCGGCGCAGCCTCCGGCATCGGGCGCGCCACCGCCCGGCTGTTCGCCGAACGCGGCTGGTTCGTCGGCGCACTCGATGTGGACAAGACCGGCTTGGACACGCTGGCGTCGGAGGCGCCGATCGGGCTGGCCAGGGTGCTCGACGTCACAGACCGGCAGGACTACACGGCCGCCGTGGCGGCCTTCGCCGAGCACACCAATGGCCAGCTCGATGTGCTGTTCAACAACGCCGGCATCATCTCCAGCGCACCATTCGATGAAACCTCATGGGAGGCGGTGGAGCGGCTGCTGCGCATCAACCTGTTCGGGGTGATGATCGGTATCCAGGCGGCTTTGCCGCTGCTGAAACGCACGCCGGGCTCGCTGTGCTTTTCCACCTGTTCGGCGTCGGCTATCTACGGCTCGGCCAACCTGACCGCCTATTCGGCCAGCAAGCATGCGATCAAGGGGCTGACGGAATCGCTCTCCATCGAGCTGAAGAAGCACGGCGTGCGCGCCGCAGACGTGCTCCCGGGCATCGTGGAGACCGCGATGCTGTCGCCCGAACAGAAGGCGCTGATGCCGACCGAAGGTCCCTGGCGGGTGATCCAGCCCCGCGACGTGGCCGAGGTGGTCTGGCGCGCCTATGAGGAGGATCGCGTACACTGGTACGTGCCGCCGGAGCTCAAGGACATGCACCTGCAGGCCATCGCCGAGCCCGAGCAGGTCCGCGACTACTTCATCGCCCTGGGTCGGGGCTAGGCGCCAGGGTCGCCCAGCACGTGCTGCACCATGGCGGCGGCCTTGGCGTAGGGGGCGAAGAAGGCGTCGATCTGGTCGCCCTCGCCGCGAACCACTACGCCCCGCTGGTTGGAAAACTCGCGGAACCCTTCCACGCCATGGTGGCGGCCCATGCCGCTCATGCCGCTGCCCCCGAAGCCCAGAGACGGCAAGGCGCCCTGAACGGCGCAGGTGTTCACCGCTGCGCCGCCGGAGGAGACGCCTGCGAGCACCTGGTCGATCAGAAGCTGGTCGTAGCCCAGGACATAGAGGCCCAACGGTCGCTCGCCGGCGTTGATGAGGGCCAACGCCTCGGCCAGGTCGTCGTACGGAACGATCGGCAGGATGGGACCGAAGATCTCCTCCTTCATGACGCGAAGCTCTGGATCGGGGTCGAGCACCAGGCGCATGGGCATGCGGCGGGTTGCGCGGTCGGCCGGCGCATCCGGGCCAAGGGTGATGATGCGACTCTGGCGGTCTCGCGCCTCCTGCAACAGCGCCTCCAGCCGATCCAGATGGCGCGCCGTGATGATCCCGGTGCAGTCTGGGCCCTCGGCGTAGTCCGGCGCCGCCTCGGCCATGAAGGCCTGAGCGAGTTCGGCGAAGCGATCCAGCTCGGCTCGGGGCGCCAGCACATAGTCCACCGACACGCACATCTGGCCGTTCTTCACGACCTTGGTGCCCACGACCGTCTTGACGCTCTCGGCGTCCATTGCGCCCGGGAGCATCACGGCCGGGCACTTGCCGCCCAATTCCAGCGTCACGGGTGTAAGGTTCCTGGCCGCCGCCGCCATGACTTGGCGCCCAACGTTAGGGCTGCCCGTGTACATCAGGTGGTCCCATGGCAGCTCGGCGAAGGCCTGCGCCAGGTCCAATCCCCCGACCGCGACGTAGACGAGGTCGGGCGCGAAATGCTCGGCCACCATCTCCCGCAACAGCGCCGCGCAGCCAGGCGCGGACTCCGACGGCTTGAGGATCACCCGGTTGCCCGCCGCCAGCATCTCGATCATGGGCCCGACCCCGATGTCGAAGGGGAAGTTCCAGGGGATCATGTTGCCGACGACGCCTTTGGGCTGCAGCTCCATGTAGGCGCGGCCGGTCCCGAACACGCCCGGATCCATCGCGCGCGGCTGCGGCGTCATCCAGGCCTCCAGGTTTTCCAGCACGTAACCGACCCGCCCGACCACGCCCAGCGTCTCGATGAGGTCGGCGGCCGGCGCGGGGTGGGCGCCGAAGTCGGCGGCCAGGGCGGCGCTGATGCGCTCACGGTTGGACAGCATCATGGGCGCGATACGGCCGATCCGCTCCCGACGGACGTCCAGGCTGGGATTGCGATCCGCGGAGAAGGCCCGGCGCTGGACATCGAAGGCGGCGCGCAGCTCGGTGATCGCCTGAGCGTCACCGCCGTCCGGCCGAAGGGCTTGCGCAGGCGTTTCCAGGATCGACACGATAGAACCTCCCGACGCTCAGCCGTACGCCTGAGGCCGCACTTATTCAGACCGTCGCGACACGATGGCGTGTCTGCACCTAGCACTCGGCGGCGAGCGTGGCCAAGGGTTCGCCATTCCGCCGGAGAGAGGCCGCACGACTAGGGGTTTCAGGCGTCCCTGCGGCGATGTTGGTCGCGACCAGGCCATAGAACTTCAAGATAGTGGCGGCGGCCTCTTCTATCGGTGCGGCGTAGCCGCTCGCGATCCAGGCCTGGGCGATCTGCAGGCCCCCGCCGATCGCACCACGAAGGAGAAGCGGCGGGGGGTCCTGATAGCCTGCCGATCCGGTGGTCAGGAAGTCGATCAGCAGCGCGCCGAACCGATCCAGGCTCGCCGATACGAGCGCGTCCGCCCGCGCGCTGACGCTCGACATCTCGATCAGCAGCACCCTTGCGGGCTTGGGCTTTTCCTTCAGGTGCTTGAGGTAGATCAGCACTCCGGCGCGTACCCGCTCGAGCGGCGCGCCCCCGTTCTGCAGGCCGGCGCGGCGCACCTGCGAGAGCAGCTCGTCGGCCCCCTCCTGGAAGCAGGCGCAGAGCAGGTCCTCGCTGTTGGCGAACGATTCGTAGAAGTATCGCTCGGTCAGGCCAGCCGCATCGCACACCATCTTGACCGTGGCGTTGCGGTAGCCGCGCTCGCCATAGACGTCCATGGCGGCGTGGATCAGCTGGCCCCACCGCTCGGTGCGCCGTTCCTCCGCCGTCTTGCCGCCGAGTTTGCGGGCCTTGATCGCCGTCTGCTGCATGGCCTTCAGTGTCCCGGCGACGTGGGCGCTGCAAGAGGTTCATGAGCGTCAAGCCTCCGGCCAGGCTCCAAGGTGACAATGCCGCATGTCGCCTCGCTTGCGATCTGGGCGATGGACGAGCTAGCTGCTTCCACAACAGGTGGCGACCTCAAGCTCACCTGAAAACCATAGGGGAGGCCCAAATGGCCGAACGTGCGCTATTGCAAGCCGCAGCGTCGTCGTTTGTCATCGCGATCGTGGTGTTTGGCGCAGGCGCCGCCCTTGCGCAGGACTCCAGCCAGCCCGCACCCGCCGGCGCCGGCTCATCGACACCCGGCTCGACGGGCATAGCGGCATCCCAAAGCACCACCGCTCCCGGTCCGACCGCGCCAGCAGCCGCCAGCGCGCAGATCACCTCGTCCCCGTTCACGGTGGACACGATCGTGGTGACGGCCCAGAAGCGGAAGGAGAACCTGCAAGACGTTCCGGTGGTGGTGAACGTCGTCACCAAGCAGTTGCTGCAAGACAGCGGCATCCAGGACGTCAAGGATCTGCAGCGGGTGGTGCCAGGCCTGACGGTGACGTCGGACACCTCAGACGCCACCACAACCGCTCGCATCCGCGGCATCGGCACAGTGGGCGACAACCCGGGCCTGGAGCCTTCGGTCGGCATCGTCATCGACGGCGTATACCGGCCCCGCAACGGCGTCGGCTTCAACGACCTTGGTGACGTGGACCAGATCGAGGTCCTGAAGGGTCCGCAAGGCACCCTGTTCGGCAAGTCGACGTCGGCCGGCGTCATCAACATCACCACCGCCGAGCCGACCTTCAAGTTCGGTGGCGGCGCAGAGTTCACGGCGGGCAACTACAACGCCATCGGCGGCTCGGCCGAAGTGCATGGTCCTCTGCTAGGCGACCAGCTCGCAGGCAGCTTCTATTTCGCCGACCGCCAACGCGACGGCTTTCAGAGCGTGGTGACGGGCCCCGGACCCCGCACGCGCGACGACGACCAGAACCAGGACTTCTACACTCTGCGCGGCCAGTTGCTGTATAAGCCAAACAACAACCTGTCGGTGCGGGTCATCGGCGACTACACCCACCGGGACGAAGACTGCTGCCTCGCCGTCGTGTATCGCGAGAGCCAACCCTTCGGCGCGGCCACGGGAACGCTGAACACCCAGCAGCTCGTAGCGGGCCTGGCCGGCAACTACGGCGGCGAGCCGCAGACGCCCAACCCCTACAACCGCGTCGCCTACGCCGACCAGAACGACCCGGAAGACAACGTGGACGAGGGCATATCCGTACAGGTGGACTACAAGCTTCCCCAGCTGAACGGCAGTTTCACCTCCATCACCGCGTACCGCAACTGGAAGCTCTTCACCTCCCAGGATCCGGACTTCACCAATCTCGACATCTTGGACCGGACAAGCGGCGACCAGAACAGCGAGCAGTTCCAGGATTTCAGCCAGGAGCTTCGCTTCGCCGGGACCTACGACAAGCTCGACTTCCTGGTGGGCGGCTTCTACGCCAACGAATATCTGCGGCAGAACCAGCAGCTGCTGTTCGGCACGGGCTACAACCCGCTGGTCAACGAGGACATCAGCGCCTCCGCGCTCGGCGCGCCGATCCCCACGGCCCTACAGCTGTTCTTCGGTCCGAACGCTCAATATCCTGCGGGTCAAGGCGACGTAGATCAATACCGGCAGCGCACCGACACCTATTCGATCTTCACCAACGAAACTTACCATGTCACCCGCAAGTTCGATATCAATATCGGCGCCCGCTACACCATCGACAACAAGGTCGACAACAGCCTGAACCAGAACACCAGCGCATCCGTCGGCGGGGCGTGCGACAACATCATCAACACGCCGCTCGGACGAAGCCTGGGCCAGACCCTGCTGAACACCGTCTGCCTGCCGATCGCGGAGTCTGCGTTCAACAACTTCGCCAATCACCAGAGCGAGTCCACTTCGAACACGTCTGGCACCGTAAAGGGCGTCTACCGTTGGAGCCCGGAGCTGCTGACCTACATTTCCTACGCCAAGGGGTTCAAGGCTGGCGGCTTCAACCTGGACCGGATCAGCTGCCCCAACGCCGGCGGCCCGTCGGTCGACGGCCCCTGCCCTACGGTGAACGGGGCCGCCAATGGCCTGGTCGTGTCCACGGCCGCGGTCACCAACACCTTCTTCAAGCCGGAGTATTCCGACTCCGCCGAGATCGGCGCCAAGACGACCCTGTTCGACCGAAAACTGCTGCTGAACGCCACCCTGTTCTACGAGAAGTTCTCCAACTTCCAGGACAACACCTATAACGGCTTGGTCTTCGTGGTGGATTCGCTGCCTTACGTCTACAGCAAGGGGATCGACACCGACTTCCTCTATCGCCCGACCCGGGACCTGAACTTCCAGGGTGGCCTGACCATCGCCAACACCCGCTTCTCCCACAGCGATACCGGCGCGCTGCTGAGCTCAGGCTATCTTGGCACGCCCGGAGAGCGGCTGCCCTTCGCGCCGCAGTACTCCGCATCCATCGAGGCGACCTATACCTACCACCTGCCTCGCGACCTCTATACGCGCCTCAACCTGGGCGCCAAGTACAACTCCAATTACAGCAGCGGCTCCGACGAAGACCCCCGCAAGCTGCAGGCCGCCTATACAATCACCGACGGCCGCATCGTCTTCGGGCCGGAGAACCATCTCTACGACATAGAGTTCTTCGTGGAGAACATGTTCGACATTCACTATGTCCAAGGCAGTTTCAACGCGCCCGGCCAGAACGCGCCGACCGACGCCACCGGTCTGGTCGACGCCTTTCTCGGCGCGCCGCGGACCTTCGGCGCCACGATCCGGGCCAAGTTCTAGCGGCCATCGCCGGCGATGCGCCAGGGACCCCTGATGACTTCGATCTCCTCTCCCGCAAAACCAGACCTCGACGCCCTGCGCGAACGCTACCGTCAGGAGCGTGACCGCCGCGCGCCGACGGGCTCCACGGATCGTCGATATCAGGACGTGGAGCAGGGCTTCTCCCACCTGCTCGCCGACCCTTACGGCGCCGCGCCCGCGCGTGCGCCGCTCGACGACGCGGTAGACGTGCTGATCGTCGGCGGCGGCTTCGGCGGCCTGCTTTCGGCCGCTCGGCTGCGCGAAGCGGGTGTGAGCAGCGTCAGGATACTTGAGGCCGGCAGTGATTTCGGCGGGACCTGGTACTGGAACCGCTACCCCGGGGCCGCCTGCGACGTGGAATCCTACATCTACTTCCCGTTGCTGGAAGAGACGGGCTACATGCCTGTGGAGCGCTATTCCAAGGCGCCGGAAATTCGCGCGCATTGCCGCCGCATCGCCGAGACCTACGGGCTATACGAGGACGCCTGCTTTTCCACTCAGGTGAAGACCATGACCTGGAGCGCAGATGCAGCGCGCTGGATCGTGGAGACGGATTGCGGCGACCGGATGCAGGCCCGGTTCGTGGTGCTCACCACCGGCCCGCTCAATCGCCCCAAGCTCCCGGCGATACCGGGCATCGAAACGTTCGCGGGTCACAGCTTCCACACCAGCCGCTGGGACTACGGCTATACGGGGGGCGGCGAGACCGCGCCGCTGGACCGGCTGGGCGACAAACGAGTCGGCGTCATCGGGACAGGCGCCACCGCGATCCAGTGCGTGCCCCCGCTCGCTGCGGCGGCGCAGCATCTCTACGTCTTCCAGCGCACGCCCTCCTCGGTGGATGCGCGCGACAACAGCCGCACCGATCCCGACTGGTACGCCGGCCTCAAGCCCGGCTGGCAGCAGGCGAGGCTGGAGAACTTCACCGCCCAGTTCACAAACGAACTGCCGCCTCACGACGAGGTTCACGACGGCTGGACCGTGCTGGCCCGCGCCGTCCGGGAGAAACTGGCCAACGCCAAGGGCGCGGTCGATCCTGGTGCGCTGCTGGAGCAGGCCGACCTTGAGAAGATGATGCAGATCCGCGAGCGGATCGACGCCATCGTCTCAGATCCCAAGGCGGCCGAGGCGCTGAAGCCCTGGTTCAGCCTCTACTGCAAGCGCCCCTGCTTCAGCGATCAGTACCTCCAGGCGTTCAATCGGCCCAACGTCACCCTGGTCGACACCGCCCCCAAGGGCGTCGAGCAGATCACGCCGACCGGCATCGTCGCGGGCGGGGTAGAGTATCCGCTGGACTGCCTGGTCTTCGCCACGGGGTTTGAGGTGGCGACCAGCTACGCCAAGCGGGCGGGCATGGAGGTGCATGGCGTCGACGGCCTGTCCCTGACCGACAAGTGGTCCCAGGGCATGTCCACCCTCTATGGCCTGCAGACCCGCGGCTTCCCCAACTGCTTTGTGGTCAGCCAGGCGCAGTCGGGCATGTCGCCCAACTTCCCCCACATGCTGAGCGAGCAGACGGTCCACATCGCGCACATCGTGGAGCATTGCCTCGCCAAGGGTCTGAAGGCGGTCGAGCCTACGCCCCAGGCCGAGGCCGACTGGGTGGGAACCATCGTTCGTCTCGGCGCCGGCCGGCGCAAGTTCATCGAGTCCTGCACGCCTGGCTACTACAACAACGAAGGTCGCCTCTCCGACGCCGAAGCGAAAAGCGCCCCGTTTGGCGGCGGCCCCCTCGCCTTCATACGGCTGCTGCGCGAGTGGCGGGAGGGCGGCGACTTTGCAGGCCTGGAAGTGGACGGCTCACACGCGCTCGGCGCCTGATCTCGGCTCGACCCCTTTCCGCCTCGCCCGGGTTGGTCTAGCAGCGTCGGGGCTATCATCCCCGAGAGGCCTATGCGTATTCGCCAGATCACCCTCGCCGCGAGCGCCTGTGCGCTGCTCCTGGCCCTTGCGCCCACCCTGTCCCTCGCGGCGGATGCGCCGAAAGGCGACAAGGGGTCAGCCTCCGCCAAGACGAGCGAGGGGGCGGACGAAACCAGCCAACCGCCGCCTCTGCCCGCAGACGCCCACGTAAGGCAGGTGACCCACGTGGCGGGGAAGACGCTGAGCTACACCGCGACGGTGGGCACGCTGCCGGTGCGCGACGGCGACGGCAAGAAGATCGCCGAGGTGGTGTTCACCGCCTACATGCTCGACGGGCCGCACGACGCCAGCCGCCCGGTGACCTTCGCCTTCAACGGCGGCCCGGGCGCGGCGTCGGTCTATCTGAACTTCGGCGCGATCGGGCCCAAGCGCATCCAGTTCGGTGCGCAGGGCGACAGCCCGTCGGAACCCGTGGTGCTGCAGGACAATCCCGGCACCTGGCTGGACTTCACCGACCTGGTGTTCATCGATCCGGTGGGCACGGGCTATTCGCGCTCGCTGGTCAAGCCGGACGAGACCGACAAGTCGTTCTTCACCATCGACACCGACATCGCCTACCTCTCGCGCATCGTCTACGACTGGCTGGGCAAGGCCGGTCGCATGGCCTCGCCCAAGTATGTCGTGGGCGAGAGCTACGGCGGCTACCGCGCTCCCGCCGTCACCCACTACCTGCAGACCAAGATGGGCGTCGGCGTTTCAGGCGTCGTCATGGTGTCGCCGGCGCTGGACGGGCGCAGCGCCGCGGACCCGGACACCTCTCCCATGAGCTGGATGGCGACCCTGCCCTCCATGGCTGCGGCCAACTACGAGCGCCACGGCCAGGCCTTGACGCCGGAGCTGATGAACGGTGTCGAGACCTACGCCCGGACCGACTTCGCCACCGACCTCCTGCGCGGCCGCCAGGACCCTGCCGCCGTGGACCGCATCGTGCGTCAGGTCACCGCCTATACGGGGCTCGATGAGACCGACGTGCGCCACATGGGCGGGCGGATCGACAGCCGGGCCTTCCTGCGGGACCTGTACCGGAACGAGGGCAAGCTCGGCAGCTGGTACGACAGCAACGTCACCGCCTATGATCCCTATCCCTGGTCGCCGAGCCAGCAGACGGGCGATCCCATCCTTGAAGGCATACTGGCGCCCACCACCTCGGCCATGGTGGACTTCGTCACCCGGGAGGTCGGCTGGAAGGTGGACGCCCACTACGAGGCGCTGAACGAGGAGGTGAACAAGCGCTGGGAGAAGCACTGGTTCACCTCGATCGAGTCGGCCTCAGACCTTCGGCAGGCGCTGGCCATCGATCCGAAGATCAAGGCGCTGATCGTCCACGGCTACGACGACCTGTCGTGCCCCTACTTCCAGTCCGAGATGGTGGTGGCGCAGATCCCCACCATGGGAGCGCCAGGACGGCTGCAGGTGAAGGTCTATCCCGGCGGCCACATGTTCTATTCCCGCCCGCAGAGCCAGGCGGCGCTTCGTCACGACGTCATGGCTCTGTACGGGGTGAACTGAGCGCCAGGCATCTTACTGGACAGGAGGTTGGGGCATGGATGCGGACCTTGAACGCCGGAAGCTGATCGGCGCCGCCGGACTGCTGATGGCCGCTCCCACGATCGCCCGCGCCTCGGGCGCCCAGCCTCGCGTGGTGATCACCACCAGCCGTGGCGCGATCACCATCGCGCTGGAGGCTCGGAAAGCTCCGCTGACGTCGGCCAATTTCCTGCGCTATGTCGAGGCCGCCAAGTACGACGGCGGCTCCTTCTTCAGGGCCGTGCGGACGCCGGGCGCGCCGAAGGAGGGCACCATCGTCGGCGACGTAGGCCCGCGAGCCCATCCGTATCCCCCGATCGCTCACGAGAGCACGACCCTGACGGGTCTACGCCATCAGGCGGGCACGATCTCACTCGGCCGCTTCGCTCCGGGCTCGGCGACCTCCACCTTCTTCATCTGCGCGAGTGCGGAGCCGTCCTACGACGCCCATCCCGGCGCGAAGGGCGACAATCTGGGGTTCGCCGCCTTTGGCCAGGTGGTCGGCGGGATGGCGGTCGTGCACAAGATCCTATCCCTGCACACCAGCCAGAAGTCCCAGTTCGCAGAGCAGAAGGGCGAGTGGCTGGACCCGCCGGTCCCGATCGTGAGCATCAAACGCGTCGGCTGACGTCGTCGATCAGGACGCCCTGTTCAGGTTGTACTTCATCCCCGCGCCGTGC
>CAXTRP010000034.1:0-1317 GCA_964246615.1 uncultured Caulobacteraceae bacterium
ATCGCCGAGGTCAACCGCTACACGGCCTCTAAGGTGGTGCTGGAGGCGCTGGACAGGGCCAAGGCGCGCGGCGCGAAGATCTATGGCGAGATAGTCGGCTACGCCGCCAACGCCGATGCTCACGACATGGTCGCCCCGTCCGGCGAAGGGGCCGTGCGCTGCATGAAGCTGGCGTTGGAGGGTGTGGAACGGTCCGTCGACTACCTGAACCCGCACGGCACCGGCACGCCCATCGGCGACGCCAAGGAGATGGAGGCCGTGCGCCAGGTGTTCGGCGACCAGCTGCCCCTGATCTCGTCCACCAAGTCGCTCACCGGCCACAGCCTGGGCGCGGCGGGGGCGCAGGAGGCCATCTACTGCCTGCTGATGATGCAGGACGGCTTCGTGGCCGAGAGCGCCAACATCGAGACCCTGGACCCCGCCTTCGCCGACCTGCCCATCGTGCGGGCGCGCAAGGACGGCGTCAGGCTCGACACGGTGATGAGCAACAGCTTCGGCTTCGGCGGCACCAACGGCTGCCTCGTCATGACCCGGCACGACGGATGAGGCTTATGGATCCTCCCCATCGCAGATGGGGAGGTGTCGCCAGGGGCGACGGAGGGGCCGCGCGGGAGCGCGGAAGACTGCCCCACACCGCTGAGACGTCCGGCTACGCCGGCCGCCCCCTCCCCGCCTTCGGCGGTACTCCCCCATTCTACCGAATGGGGGAGATCAAGAGGCTCGCCATGCCCGCGCTGCAGTCATGAACATCGCCGGCCGGCCCACCCGCACGATCTGGCCCGCAGGCGACGGCTCGGGCGATATCGAGATCCTCGACCAGGCGCGGCTGCCGCACGAGGTGGTCACCGTGCGCCTGCGCACCCTCGACGACGCGGTGCGAGCCATCGCCGACATGCAGGTGCGCGGCGCCCCGCTGATCGGGGTGGCGGCGGCGTACGGGATGTATCTGGGCCTGCGCGAGGATGCGTCCGACGAGGGGCTGGAGCGGGCGCACGATCGCCTGCTGGCCGCCCGCCCCACCGCCGTCAACCTCGCCTGGGCGCTGGCCGAGATGCAGGCCGCGGTGCGCAACCGTCCGCGCGCCGACCGGCTGGAGGCGGCGTTCCGCCGCGCCGCCGAGATCGCGGAGGCCGACGTCGCGACGTCCGAGGCCATCGGCGACCACGGCGCCAGGCTCATCGCCGAGCACGCGGCCCGCAAGGGTGGCGGCCGGGTGGACGTGCTGACCCACTGCAACGCCGGCTGGCTGGCGACCGTCGACTGGGGCACCGCGCTCGCCCCCGTCTACAAGGCGCACCGCGCGGGGGTGGACGTCCA
>CAXTRP010000034.1:1327-4422 GCA_964246615.1 uncultured Caulobacteraceae bacterium
CTGGGTGGACGAGACCCGGCCAAGGAACCAGGGCGCCAGCCTCACCGCCTTCGAGCTGGGGCAGGAGGGGGTGGCGCACACCATCATCGCCGACAACACCGGCGGCCACCTGATGCAGCACGCCATGGTGGACCTGTGCATCGTCGGCTCTGACCGCACCACCCGCACCGGCGACGTGTGCAACAAGATCGGCACCTATCTCAAGGCGCTGGCGGCGCACGACAACGGCGTGCCCCTCTACGCCGCCCTGCCGTCCTCCACCCTGGACTGGTCCCTGACCGACGGCGTGGCGCAGATCCCCATCGAGCAGCGTTCGGCCGAAGAGGTCACGCGCATGACCGGGCGCACGGCCGCGGGCGAGGTGGTCAGCATCGACATCGCCGCCCCCGGCAGCCCCGCCGCCAACTACGCCTTCGACGTCACGCCCGCCCGCCTTGTCACCGGGATCATCACCGAGCGCGGCGTCTGCGCGGCTGACGAGGCCGGCCTGACCAGCCTTTATCCGGAGCGCGCCAGCCGGTGAGCGGCCCTGCGCGGCCGCTGCGCATCGTCTCCGAAGAGGACGCGCTGGTCGCTACCGACATGGCCGGGCTGCAGGCGCCTGTCTCTAGCCCAGGATCGCGCGCCCTGTTGCAGGCCCCGCCGCCGGGCGACCATGGGCAGGCGGTCCAGGCGCTGCACGAGCGCTCCGCAGGCCCTGTGCGGCCGGAGCGCCAGGACCCCTGGCGATCGGCCCCCACCCACGTCTGCCGGGTCGCCGAAGTAGTGCACCTTCCGCGCTTCGGCGCCCTGGTCTGGCCGGATGGGACCGCTCCCAGCGCACCGGCGTCGGGCAGCCTGGCCGGGCTGGCCCATTTGGCGGAAGCGCCCGGCATGGCCGCAACGCCGGACGGCCTGAGCTTCACGCCGCCGCCGGATACGCCCCGGATCGCGTCCGCCGGGGTGTTCATGCCCTGGGGCGGCGGGTTCAACTACGGCCACTTCCTGCTGGACGCGCTGCCGTCGCTGCTGGCCCTGGAGGAGGCGGGGCTCGACGGACTGCTGCCGCCCATCGCTCCGGCGCTGAAGCCCTGGCAGCGTGAGCTGATCGGCCTGCTGCGGGGCGACGCGGATGCGGTGCGAGAGATCGCCGCCCCCGCCGTGCGCCTGGACGAGGCCGCCTACGCCACCAGCATGGACCACTTCCTGCACGCCCCGAACGCCTTGCTGGAACGGGTGCGCGCGCGGCTGCTGGCGCGTGCGCCGCAGGTGCGGCCCCAGTGTCGGCGGCTCTACTTCTCCCGCCGTAGCCACGCCTACCCCATGCGTATCCTGCTGAACGAAGTGGAGCTGGAGCGGGCGCTGGCGGCGCGCGGCTTCGAGATCGTGCGGCTGGAGCGTCTCCGCCCGCGCGATCAGATCGCGCTCGCCCGCGACGCCGAGTGCGTGGTCGGGCCCACCGGCGCCGGCATGGCCAACGCCTTGTTCGCGCCGCCGGGCACGCTGGTGGTCGACATCCAGCCCCAGGTGTTCCCGGGCGCCTGGGTCGGCGCCTTCGGCCAGCTCATCGGTCACGACTGGCGCGTCTACTACGCACCGGCGCCGGTCCCTGCGTCCGAGGTTCCCTGGGCTCGGCGGGTGCGGCGGGGTTTCCGCTTCGGCTATCGCCTGCCGCTGGAGGCGTTCCTTGCGTTCCTCGACGCGAGGCTCTGAACATTACCAGCCGTTCACAACATGAAACGGGCGTCATCTTGTGAACTCTCGTTCATGACGCAGCCTTAACTGGAGACAAAAGCACACCTCAAGTATCCATGGCTCACCGCTTCAGCGGGCGACACACAAACCATGGAGACCACGATGAGCAAGGTTCTGAACACTCTGTCTGCGATCGGCGCGCTGGTGATGGCGGCCACCCCGCTGATGGCCATCGGCAGCATCGCCCACGCCGCCGAGACTGGTCCGCGCCCCGTCCACATCCTGGTGGCCGACCTGGACCTCAGCCGCCCGGACGACGCCGCGACCTTCCGCACCCGCGTGGACGCCGCCGCCCAAGGCTTCTGCATGCACCGCGGCGACGTGCGCCTGACCGCCCAGGGCGTCTGCCGCCAGGCGGTGCGTGAAGAAGCGGTGCAACAGCTCGGCGACGCCCAGCGCGCAGCCCTGCAGACCGCCTCCATCGGCCAGCCCGTCACCTGGCGCGTGGCCGCCCGCTGATTGGCCGTGACCGGGGAAGGATGCGAGAGGTTCATAGCCGCGCTTTTGATCCTCCCCCTCAGGGGGAGGGGACCAGCGAAGCTGGTGGAGTGGGTCGCGCCGCCACGTAAAGCGCGGGAAACCCCCTCAGTCGGCTGCGTCGACAGCTCCCCCAGAAGGGGAGCATCTATGACGCTGGCTGTGTGCTTCACCCTCCCTCAGTCCAGCGCCACCACCTCCGCCAAGCCTCGATAGCGTCCCGCGTGGTCCATGCCGTAGCCGGCGAGGAACCGCGCCGGCGCTTCCCAGGCGGTGAAGTCCGGCTCTTCGCGCGGCGCCCGCGTCCACGGCTTGCGTGCGAACACGGCGGTCCGCGCCGCGCGCGCACCGGCCGCCAGCACCAGCCGCCGCGCTGCGGCCAGCGACAGGCCGGTCTCCAGCACATCGTCCACCAGCAGCACGTCGCGCCCCTCCACCGGCCTTTGCAGCCCGGCGCGCACCACGACCTCGCCGGTACTCGCCGTTGCGTCGCCGTAGGAGGCGAGCCACAGGGCGTCGAACAGGGGGTTGCGTCCGAGCGCGGCCAGCGCCCGCATCAGGTCGGCCGCGAACCACAGCCCGCCGGTGAGCAGGCAGACCACCACCGTCTCGTCATCCAGGCTCGGCGCGATGGCCTCGGCCACGGCCTGCACCGCGCTTGCAACATCGCCCGCTGAGAGCAGCGTCTCCAGGCGCGCTCCGTCCGTCAAGCCGTTCAGCCGACCGGCGCTGCGCCGCCGGCCTGGGCGCTCGCCGCCACGGGCAGGGCGTAGGGCGATCCCGTGGGGAGCGGCTGGGCCAGGGCGGGAGCGGGCAGGCGCGGCCCCGGCGCGGCTTCCGCCCTGCGCAGCTTGGGCAGGCGGGGATCGTTTTGCGGCGGCTTG
>CAXTRP010000034.1:4432-14420 GCA_964246615.1 uncultured Caulobacteraceae bacterium
CTTGAGGAGGCTGCGCGCCGGCTCGAAAACGAAATCCACTCCCACCTGCGCGCCGGCCAGGGGCGGATCGATGAAGGCGGCGTCGAACGGGTGCGCCTCGCCGGGCTTCAGCGGCGGCCCGTCCACGCGCACCACCTGGGTGGCCAGCCGTGCGCCGGTCTTGTCGTAGAGGCTGATGCGCAGCGCTGCGGGCTGGCGGGGCGAGGCCTCCACATTGCGTTCCACCCCGCGCACGAACAGCATGGCCCGGCCGTCCTGAAGGCCCGGGCGCGCCTGCACGCCCTCCGGCGACAGGCCGAGCGGGTTCACCGGCAGGCGCAGCGCCGCATAGGCGCCGGCGGTGCGCGGCCACACCCGCACCACCTGCACCCGGAACACCACCGCGGCCATCATCAGCACGACGAAGCCTGCCGCCAGGCTCGCCCAGACCACGCCCGCCGCCACCGCCTGGCGAGTGCGGCGTCGCGCCTCGGCCTGGGCGCGGAAACTTTTCGGCAGCGCCTCGGCCGGGCGCACCAGCCCGTCTTCCCCCACCGTATCGGACGCCCCAGCCAGGGCGGGATTGAGGTCCAGCGCCTCGATCTCCGCGCCGGCGCGCCAGCAGGCCCCGCAGCTGGCGCAGCGCACCTTGCGGCCCTGCGGCCCCAGCTTGGTCTCGTCGACAAAATAGCGCGTGGCGCAGTCGGGGCAGGTCAGTATCATCGCAGCGCCCCGCTCCCGTGCGTCGTCTTCAAGGCGGCCGATGTCCAAAGGTCGCCGACCCCGGCCCCCATGCTCAGGCCCGCCGCCCTGCCCGACGATCCGCCGATGGCCCGGCGCGCGGACCCGCGCACCGTGGCGCGCACGCGCGCAGGGCAGGGAACGGCCGCGGCGACAGGGCCGGTGGTGCGGTTCGAGGGCGTGGGCATGCGCTACGGACGCGCTCCCGAGGTTCTGAAGGACGTTAACCTCACTCTGGCGCCGGGGTCCTTCCATTTCCTTACCGGGGCGTCGGGGGCGGGCAAGAGCTCGCTCCTGAAGCTGATCTATCTGGCGCACCGGCCGTCGCGAGGCCTGGTGCACCTGTTCGGCCAGGACGTGTCGGTGATGGACCGGGCTCACCTGCCCATGCTGCGCCGGCGCATCGGGGTGGTGTTCCAGGAGTTCCGCCTGCTCGACCACATGTCGGCCTTCGACAACGTGGCCCTGCCGTTGCGCATCGCCGACCAGCGCCCGGCCGACTACCGCAAGGACGTGGCGGAGTTGCTGGACTGGGTGGGGCTGGGCCGGCGCATGCACGCCATGCCGCCGACGCTGTCCGGCGGCGAGAAGCAGCGGCTGGCCATCGCCAGGGCGGTCGTGGTGCGCCCAGACATCCTCATCGCCGACGAGCCCACCGGCAACGTCGATCCGGACATGAGCCTTCGCCTGCTGCGCCTGTTTGTGGAGATGAACCGGCTGGGCGCCACCGTGCTGATCGCCAGCCACGACCAGGTCCTGGTGCGCCAGTCCGGCATGCCGGTGCTGCACCTGGCCGACGGCCGGCTTGCGCGCACGCGGGGCGCTGCGGTAGGCGCGGCGGAATGAAGCCGCGTGCGCCCTTCACCCATCCTCCCCATCGCAGAGGGGGAGGGGGACCGCGGAACACGGTGGAGGGGCCGCGCGTCAGGGCGGAAGCGGCCTCGATGCGGCTTCCGCGCTCCCGCACGGCCCCCTCCCGGCTTTCAGCCGTACTCCCCCACGGGGTGGGAGAGATGATGACGTTCGGCCCATGATGACCGCAGCCGCAGCCGACCGCGACCCCGCCGAGCAGGACTGGACGGTCTGGAAGCCCGCGCCCCTGCTGCCCCGGCAGGACGGACGCGATCGCTCGCTGAGCTTTGTGGTGGCGTGCCTGTGCTTTCTCGCCTGCCTGTCGATCTACGCCATGCTGGCCTCCAGCCGGGCGGTCGGGGGTTGGCGGCGGGAGCTGGCGGCGTCGGCCACCGTGCAGGTGCGGCCCAAGGTCGGGGAGACGGGCGGCGAGGCGGCGGCGAGCGCGGCGGAAGCCCTGGCCGGCCTGCCGGGCGTGTCCGAAGCCCAGGCGCTGGACCGCGCCGCGGCGGAAAAGCTGCTGGAGCCCTGGCTCGGCAAGGGCAACATCCCTGAAGACCTGCCCATTCCCCATCTGGTCACCGTGGAACTCGATCCTCAGCACCCGGCGTCCGTCGCCGCCATGAACTCGGCGCTGGCGGCCGCTGGGCTGGACGCCACGGTGGACGACCACAGCCGCTGGATGCACGACGTGCAGGCGTCCGGCGCCGCGGTGCGCGGGATCGCCATCGTCGGCGCGCTGCTGGTGGCGTCGGCGGCCGGGGCGGTGATCGCCTTCGCCACCCGGGCGGGGCTCGCGGCCCGGCGCGACGTGGTGGAGGTGCTGCACCTGTCCGGCGCGAAGGACCGCTACATCGCCACCCTGTTCCAGGGCCGCTTCGCCTTCCTGGCCGCCCGGGCCGGCGCCTACGGGGCGCTGGCTGCGGCGGCGGGCGCAGCGGTCGCCCGGGGGCTCGGCGGGTCGGACGGGTTCACGCCGGTGCTGCCGTTCGCGTGGAGCGATCTGCTCTGGGCGGCGCCCTGTCCGCTGGCGGCGGCGCTGGTGGCGGCGGTGGCGGCGCGGCGCACCGCCATGTCCATCCTGGCCGAGCAGACGTGAAGAGCTTCGCCCTCGTCCTGCTGCTGGTCCTCGTCTGGGGGGCGGGCCTGCTGGCCTTCGCCGGCCGGGTCAGCGATTCCACGCCCGCACCCGACCCGCCGTCCAGCGACGGCATCGTGGCGCTGACGGGCGCCTCGTCGCTGCGCATCGAGGCGGCCGTGGAGCTGCTGGAGCAGGGGCTGGCCCAGCGCCTGCTGATCTCCGGCGTCAATCCCGAGGCGACGCGGGCGCAGGTGCGCCAGGCCACCAGCACCGCGGGGCGGGCCTTCGACTGCTGCGTGGACCTGGGCTTCCAGGCGGAGAATACGCTCGGCAACGCCCACGAGACCGCCGCCTGGGCGCGCTACCACCACTATCGCACTCTGATCGTGGTCACCGCCGACTACCACATGCCGCGGGCCCTGCTGGAGTTGCGCTCGGCGCTCCCCGGCGTGCGGCTTCGCGCCTACCCGGTGGCCACCCAGACGCTGGACGTCCGCCGCTGGTGGGCGACGTCTGAGGCCGCCCGCCGCATGACGCTGGAATACTGCAAGTACCTGGCGGTGCTGACGAGGAGCGGCCTGGACCACCTGCGTCACCCCGGTCCGCGCGGCGGAGAGCCGGCCGGGGAGGGGAACGTCCAGGGATGAGCGGCGTCGCCCCCCCGCCGCGCGCCGGCGCCCTGGCCTATGTCCGCTCCGCCGCCTTTGCGGCTTGGATGTTCGGGTCGGCCATCGTGCTGGGGCTGCTGTGCCTCCCCCTGTTGCTCGGCCCCCCGCGCGCGGCCATGGCGCCCATCCGCCTGTGGGCGCGGGGCGTGTTCTGGGCGCTGAAGGTCACGATCGGCGCGCGGGTGGAGGTGCGCGGGCGCGAGCGGCTTCCGGACGCGGGGGGCGGCGGCTATCTGGTCGCGTCCAAGCACCAGAGCATGCTCGACACCTTGGTGGCCCTGACGCTGACGCCATGGCCCTGTATCGTGCTGAAGCGCGAGCTGATGTTCATCCCCGTCTTCGGCTGGTACGCCTGGAAGGCCGGCATGATCGCCATCGACCGCAGAGGCGGGACGGGCGATGTCCGCCACATGCTCTCCGCCACACGCGCAGCGCTGGCCGCCGGCCGCCAGGTGCTCGTCTACCCGGAAGGCACCCGCCGTGCACCCGGAGCGGAGCCAGCCTACAAGGGCGGGATCGGCCTGCTGTACAAGGAACTCGCGGTCCCTTGCGCGCTCGTGGCGACCAACGGCGGCCGGGTCTGGCCGGCCCACGGACTGCTGAAACACCCGGGCGTCGCCATATTCGACATCCTGGCTCCCATTCCACCGGGCCTGCCGCGCAAGACCTTCATGGCCAAGCTGGAAGCCGACGTGGAAGGAGCCGGAGCCGTGCTGCTCGGGATGATGAAGGGCGGGGAAGAACACCGGCCGTTGCGGTCTGGTGGGCGGGCAGAACTGCGCCGGCGATCGACGAGGCCGCCTTATACCAGAGGCCACCGACTGTGACTCGTCGCCTCTCTTCCGTCTTGCCCGCACTTGTTGCGGGCATCCAGGGGGCCGCCCTCAACGCCTGACCCGCTGCGCTCTGGGCCCCCGGAACAAGTCCGGGGGAGACGGAGAAAAACGAAGGCGCAGGTTAAGCTGAACGGCCGTCGCTATGACTTCAGATCGCGCGTTCACCGCCCGAAGTCGCGCGCCAGGGCGAGCATGGCGGCGCGTTGGGGCTGGGAATACTCGTCGATCATGCTGTCGTCGCCCTCGCGGATGGCGCGCACCAGGGCGGGTGTCAGGGCGCTGGACAGCGACCAGTTCCAGTAGCGCAGGACCGTCTGGGCGCGGTCCACCGCCATCATGTCGAACACGAACAGGGTGCGCTGCAGGGCGGGCACCATCTCGCCCGCCGCGTCGGTCTCGATCCTGCGCAGCGCACGCCAGAGCGCGGTCACCGCCCCCCGGGGCAGCCCGGTCGCCTTGCACAGGATGGCGATCGGCTCCCCGTACGGGTCGGTGAAGATCTTGGCGGCGGTGGTGGGCTTCACGCCGGCCAGGAAGGCGATCTCGCGGGCGGCCTCCTTGTTCATGCCGGCCTGGGCATCGCCGATGGCCTCGTCCAGGCTGGCGTAGGGGGAGCGGGCGATGGCGGCGCGGTTGCGCTGGCGGCGCTCCACGAACTGCAGCGCCTTGCGCACCAGGGGATCCTGCCAGTTCTCCTCCGCCGCCAGGGCGAAGACGTCGCCGGCCGCCTCCTGCAGCACCTCGCGGCTGACTGCAAACCGCTGCAGGATGGCGCGCCGCTGGTCGGGCTCGCACCACCAGAACAGCACATAGGCGTGGGCGGGGCGGAGTTCGGGGCGCTTCAGCAGGCCCGGGATGAAGTCCGCCACCTTCTGGGAGGCGGCGATCAGCCCGTCTACGGCGTCCGCAGAGAGCTTGGCGGTGGTGTTGCGCAGCAGCGCCTCCACCACCGGCTGCTCGCCGGCTTCGATCAACGCCTCGCAGACCAGCTCCCCCGGCTCGCGTCGGCGCGCGATGAGCAGGCGGTGCTCGGGGCCGGCCTGGCGCACGCAGTCGATCAGGTCCGCTTCGCTGAGGTTGGTGTCTTCGGTCAGCAGCGGGCGGGCCACTTCGATGTCGTCGCGCAGCAGCAGGCGCAGCAGCCGCGTCGGCATCTCCACCAGCGCAGCCAGCCGGCGCGCCACCCGCGCGCGCTCGGCCGGCGTGGCCTCGCGCAGCATCTCCACCAGCAGGTCCGAGGTCATCGCCCGCTCGAAGGTGTTGACCCGGCTCGACGGCAGACACACCACGTCCGCCAGCCGCTTGATCAGCGCCAGGCGGGCGCGGCCGAGCGGTGGCGCCAGGGTGGTGACGTCGGAGGCGCTGTCCACGGGCGGCGGGCTCACAGGCGACTGAGTGCACGAAGTCCCGACGTTACGGCGGGTGTCCTTAACCGGGCGTGAGCGCCGAGGCCTTAACCCGGCGTTGGGGCCGCTGGGGGCAGGGTGGGTGATCGACCTGGAGTTTCCCCGACCTTGCACCTCCCGTCCGCCCTGGGTCTGGCCCTCGCCCTGCTCATGCCGCTCCTGGCCATGGCGGCTGTGCGCCACACGCTGGAGCGGCGCTGGCCAGCGCACCTGGCGCGACGCCGGCTGCACGGCGTGAGTCTGGCCGCGGTCGCCGCGCTGGCGGCGGGGCAGGGGCTGGCGGGGCCGGCGCTGGGCGGCGCGGTCACGGCTATCCTCAACGCAACGGGGTCGGGCTGGATCGCGCTGCCGACGCGCGGGCTCGGCTGGTGGGCGGGGTTGGCGGCCTACTTCCTGGCCATGGACTTCGGCGAGTACCTGTTCCACCGGGCCCAGCACGCGATCCCCGCGCTCTGGGCCATGCACTCTTTGCACCACAGCGACCGGGCCTTCGATTCCGCCACCGCGGCGCGGCACTTCTGGCTGGAGCCGCTGATCAAGACGCTGAGCATCTGGCTTGGGGTGGCGATGCTGTTCAAGACGCCGGGGAGCGTGGTGGGCGTCTACATCGCGGTCAGCTACTACCATTACGTGGTGCATTCCAACACGCGGCTGGACTTCGGGCGCTGGTCCTGGGTGCTGAACGGGCCGGGCTATCACCGGGTGCATCACTCCGACGCGGTGGAGCATTTCGACGTCAACTTCGCCTCCCTGTTCCCGATCTTCGACGTGCTGAGCGGCGCCTATCACCGGCCGCGTCCGGGCGAGCGGGTGCAGACCGGGCTGGATACCGGCGAGGAGCCGAAGACGGTGGTGGAGGCGCTGGCCTGGCCGGTGCGGGGCTTGCTGCCAAAGGTGCCGCCGCGACAGACCGGGAGCATGAGCGCGCCGCTCGCCAGGGCCGCCTATCGGCGATAGACACGCGCCCGCAGCCCGCTTCCACCCCGCGGGCCGGCGGAGGCGGAGCATGGCCCAGGTGATCGATGGCGCGACGGGCGTCCTGGTTCTGGCCGACGGCTCGGTGTTCAGCGGCATCGGCGTCGGCCACGTGGGCCAGGCTGTGGGCGAGGTGTGCTTCAACACCGCCATGACCGGCTATCAGGAGATCCTGACCGATCCGTCCTACATGGCCCAGATCGTCACCTTCACCTTCCCCCACATCGGCAACACGGGGGTCAACCTGCAGGACACCGAGCAGTTCGGGGCCGAGGGCGGCCCAGTGACAGGAGGGTGGGGCGGCGCCCGCACCACGGCGCGGGGCGCTGTGTTCCGCGACGCGCCCACGCCCGCCGCCAACTGGCGCGCGGGTCCAGGCGCGTCCGGCGACCTGGACGCCTGGATGAAGACCCGGGGCGTGGTGGGCCTGGCCGGGGTGGACACCCGCAGGCTCACCCGGCGCATCCGCGAGCAGGGCATGCCCCATGCGGTGATCGCGCACGCTCCTGACGGCCGCTTCGACCTGGATGCGCTGATCGCCCAGGCGCGCGCCTGGAACGGCCTGGTCGGCCTGGACCTGGCGCGCGAGGCCACCACGCTGCAGAGCTTCACCTTCGACGAGGGGCTATGGTCCTGGCCCGAGGGCTATGCGCAGCCCCGCCCCGAGCCTCGCTTCCAGGTCGCGGTGCTGGATTACGGGATCAAGCGCAACATCTTGCGCGCGCTCACCTCCATCGGTGCGCGCGCCACGGTGCTGCCGGCCTCCACCACGGCTGAGGAGGTGCTGGCGCGCGAGCCGGACGGGGTGCTGCTCTCCAACGGGCCGGGCGATCCCGCAGCGACCGGCGACTACGCCGTGCCGGAGATCCGCAAGCTGGTGGAGTCGGGCAAGCCGGTGTTCGGCATCTGCCTCGGCCACCAGATGCTGTCCCTGGCGCTGGGGGCCAAGACCATCAAGATGGACCAGGGCCACCACGGGGCCAACCACCCGGTCAAGGACCTGGAGACCGGCAAGGTGGAGATCGTGTCCATGAACCACGGCTTCACCGTGGATCGCGACGGCCTGCCGGACGCGGTGACGGAGACCCACGTGTCGCTGTTCGACGGCACCAACGCCGGCATCCGCCTGAAGGACCGCCCGGTGTTCAGCGTCCAGCACCACCCCGAGGCCAGCCCGGGGCCGACCGACTCGCTCTATCTGTTCGAGCGGTTCGGCAAGCTGATGCAGGGCTGAGGGGGCGAGGGCGGTCCCTCCCTCATGCTCCTGCGAACGTACTGGCGAGCCGGTCACGCCGGTCTTGCAGCCGATCGGCAGCAAAGGCCGCAACGCCCAGGACGTCGTCGACTGTTCATGAACGCAGACCGGCGGCGAAGCTGTCCTGACCGGCCTCGGCTCAAGTGAGCAGTCGTTAAGGATGTCCATGCCATAGTCGACGCCTGTGGGTTACGCCCGGGTTGGGGACATCGATGCTTCGAATGAGGATGGCCGACCTTCCCCTGGCGGCGAAGATGGGCGTCGCGCCGGCTGTGGCGCTGGTGATGATGGTCGTGATCGCCTCGATCGGCTTCTACAACCAGGAACAGTCCGGCGCCGACCTCAAGCACGTGGTCGATGTCCAGCTGCCCCAGCGCGGCCGCATCAAGGACATCTCGGCGAGCATCGCCACCACCCACGGCGAACTCTACCGCCTGCTCACCCACCAGGGCGCCAGGATCGACACCGCCAGGATCGGCGGCCAGATGAAGACGCTGGGCGCAGACTTCGACTCCATCGCCAGACAGCTGGTGGAGGCGCGAGACGCCGCCGCGCCCGCGCAACGGCCGCTGTTCAATTCGGTCCTCAAGCAAGTGGGTGAGACCCATGGCGCCGCCGACCTGATCGGCGCCAAGATGGGAAGCGACTTCGCCACCGCCGCCGGCCTCGCCGCTCCCTTCGAGGACAGCTATCGCGAGGTGACCGCGGCCATGGACCGCCTCACCGACGACGAGAACCGGCGCATCAACGCCGACGCCCACGCGAGCTACGCCAGCGTGCAGCGCGCCATCGAGCTGCTGAGCGTGTTTGCGGCCGTGACCGTGCTGCTGGTGTTTGCGATCTCCGCTGTGGCGGTGAGCACCACTCGGCGCGACATCATCCGCATAGCCCGCCTCACCGCCAAGCTCGCCGGCGGCAAGGACGACATCGACTTCGACCGGTTGAAGCGGGGCGACGAGTTGGGCGCCATCGTGGAGTCCATGGCCATCTTCCACGACAACCAGCGCAAGCTGGCCGTTCTGCGGATGGAGCAGGAGGCCGCCGAAGCCGCCGCCGAAGCGGCCGAGGCGGCGCAGCTCGCCGAGGAGAAACGCCAGGCCGAGGAGACCCGCATCGTGGTGGCGGCGGTGGGCCAGGGCCTCGCCAAGCTGGCCGACGGCGACCTGACCCACCGCCTTACCGTCGAGTTTCCCGCCGCTTCGCAGAAGCTCAAGGACGACTACAACGCCACCATGGCGCAGATGCAGGAGGCGGTCAGCGCCATCGTCGAGAACGCCAGCCGCATGCGCGCAGGCTCGGAGGAGATCAGCCTCGCCGCCGACGACCTGTCGCGCCGCACCGAACAGCAGGCCGCGACCCTCGAGGAGACCGCCGCAGCGCTCGACCAGATCACCGTCACGGTCAAGAAGACCGCCGACGGCTCCAGCCAGGCTCGAAAGACCGTCGCCATCACCAAGGCCGACGCGGAGAGGAGCGGCGCGGTGGTGCGTGAAGCGGTCGGCGCCATGGGCCTGATCGAGGCGTCGGCGTCGGAGATCGGCCAGATCATCGGCGTCATCGACGAGATCGCCTTCCAGACCAACCTGCTGGCCCTGAACGCAGGCGTGGAGGCGGCGCGGGCGGGTGACGCAGGCCGCGGCTTTGCGGTGGTGGCCAGCGAGGTGCGCGCGCTCGCCCAGCGCTCCGCCCTGGCCGCCAAGGAGATCAAGGCCCTGATCTCGGCCTCCTCCAAGCAGGTGCGCACGGGCGTGGACCTGGTGGGCCAGACCGGCGAGGCCCTGGCCCGCATCGTCTCCCAGGTGGCCGAGATCAACGCCCTGGTGCTCGACATGGCGGCGTCGGCCGAGGAGCAGGCGGGCGGGCTGCAGCAGGTCAACACCGCCATCAACCAGATGGACCAGGTGACCCAGCAGAACGCCGCCATGGTGGAGCAGTCCACCGCCGCCAGCCACGCCCTCTCCTCCGAAGCGCAGACCCTGGCCGAGCTGGTCAGTCGCTTCCGCATCGGCGAGCCGCCCGCGCGCCGCGCCGCGCCCGTGGTCCCCGTCGCCCGCCAACCAGCCTGGCGCTCCGCCCGCCCCGCCGCCATCAGCCGTTCGAGCGCCGCGCGCCGGCCGGCGCCGATCGTGGTCGAGGACGGCTGGGAGGAGTTCTAAGCCTCCGGACGCCGGTAGCCGCTCTCCGTTAACGATCCC
>CAXTRP010000035.1:0-13925 GCA_964246615.1 uncultured Caulobacteraceae bacterium
CTCGTGGAGCGGTTGCGTCAGCAGCCCCGGCTGGATGACGTTTGGCCCAGCACCCACTCCAGGACCCTGCTTGTCAGGCATGCGCCGGCGTTCGATGTCTTGCGGTTGAGCCACCCGGCTGGGTTCCTGAGAATACTCGATCGTTTCCCGCATCCCGAACCCAGCCGGCACATCCTCGCATACTCGTCGGACCGCTTGAGTATGGCCGAGCTGCTGGGCCTGCTGGGGCTTGCCCAACAATGCTTCGACGGCGGCGCTTGGCTGCCCTGGATCAAGGCCCCCGTCCTGGTCCTCGCGGCGGTCGAGCAGAACCTGGCGGCACTCGCCGATGCGGAGGGCAGTGATGGCCTCCTTCCGTCGGAGGCGTTCGCATCTGCCGCTGCGAAGGCTGTGAGCGCGGTCTTGGGGAGGGCCGATGGGAATGATCTCGGCCACGCCTGGCTACAGCGACTGATGCATTGGGGCGCCTTCCGTGTTGGACGTAGGGCGGTGAACGACCGCCCGAGCATTTGGCTGCAGCACTTGCTGTTCGAACTCGCTTCCGCATTGTCGATAAGACCAGACGCCCTCCAGTGGGTCCGGGCCGAACACGAAGTCTGGCGACGCGACCGCGCCGTGGCGGCCATCTCGACCGCGGGATTGGGCGACGTCGGCAGCCCAGCCGCGGCGGCGACTCTCATGCGGGAGATCCTCGGCCTCGGCCTCCATACCACGAGCCAGGAGAATGGCTTTGCCACCTCTTCGAATGCGGAGCGACGGCTCATGGCGGCAGTGGTTGGCCGCCATCCCGATCCCGCCGCATGGTTCGAGGAGCTGTGGCGCTCCATGGCGCCAATCCGGGACCAGGCCCGGCACGCGACGACGTCGGCGGGCGGGCACGCCGGTGACGCCACCGTTATCACTGTGACATGGTTCATGTTCGGCTTGGACGTCGTTGACCCTCGCGCGCCGGCATACCGCGCACTCTGGAGGGCACTGCTTCAAGCGGTGCGGGAATGCGCCCTCGCACAAACCTCACCGCTCGCTCAACCTGCGTGGCGGGCACGCTACCAGCTCCTGGCCGCGCATCTCGCACATCGGCTTGGGGATGCTGCGGACGAAGCGGTGGCCGACGACCTTCGGGAATTGCTGGAACCGTTGCTATGCCTTGACATGACCCTGGCCGAGGTCATGCACGTGCTGTTCGACGCGGGAGTCGTGCCGAGCGCGTTTGCGATCGCTGCCGGTCAGACCGAACGTCTCGTGGGATTGTTGCGGCGCCTTGAGGTAGAACAGGCGTGGCGAGAAGAGAGGCAGCAGGAACAGCTCGGCCGTCAGTCCCGGTTCTCACAGACGATCGCGCGGATGGCCGACGCAATCGAGGGCGCAGCCCTCGCCGCACCATGACCCGGACGGAGGATGACGCGACGCGGATGAATTCCGACCCGGCGTTGTCCCCCCGTAAAAGCGCGAGCAGCCCCGCCTCGACCGGGCCGGCTGGGAGCCTGTTCGAGGCCCAGGTTGCCGCCAGCTACATGCTCGCCATGCTCGCCGGCGCTCCACCCCGCGGCTTGCCGAACGCGCTGGTAGAGAGCGTGCAGGTCCAAGCGGCACCCGATGGCTTTCCGCTGGACGATATCGTTGTGCACGCCCGCGACGCGGCCGGTGGCGCGGCGATACTGGAGATCCAGGTGAAGCGAACGGTGAGCTTCACGCACTCCGACCCTGTCTTCGCAGACGTCGTGGGCCAGGCCGCCTCTGCCCGCGGAGACGGCGGTGAACAGGGCCATCACGAGCTGGCGGTGGCGCTGGCACGGCCGGCCCGAACTGCCTTGGGTCCATGCCATGACGTGCTGATGTGGGCGAGGAACACGACGGCGACCCAACTCTTCGCCCGGCTCGCGCTGCGGGGCGTTGCCAATGAGCCCATGCGGGCATTCGCGGACACGTTCAGGTCCAACCTCGCCAAGGCGGGGGCACGCGACGACGACGCCACGACCTGGGGGCTATTGCGGAGGTTCCAGATCCTCCCGTTCGACTTCGACGTGACTGGCTCCGAATGGGAGCAACTCATGTTGGAGCGGGCGCGCCGTTCATTGCACGACGAGGAGGTGCATCTTGCCGGGTCGCTGTGGTCGAGACTGGTCGGCCACGCGCTCGCGCTGGCCACCACCGGCGGTTCGGTCACCACTGGAGAACTCAGGCAAGAGCTGGATGAGTTCCGGTTCGCGGGTGAACGTCGCTACGCCACCGCCCGCCGCGCCGTCGCCGAAGCAGCGCGACTTGCATATCGTGACATCGACGATGATGTCGGCGGGGTGATCCTATGCAGGTCAGCCCACTTGGCCGGCCTGAGAGCGTCGATGGACAGCGGGCGCTACGTCGAGGTTCGAGGCGATGCCGGCGTCGGGAAGTCGGCGCTTCTGCGCCACCTGGCTGATCAGCTATCCAACGAGGCGCGGGTAGTATTTCTCGCGCCGGGACGGACTACCCCGGGCGGTTGGCCCGCCATGCGCGCCCAGATCGGGTTCTCCGACGGCGCGGTGGACCTGCTGTCTGACCTCACGGCCGGCGGCGGCGCCGTGCTCTTCCTGGACAACCTCGACAGGTTCAGCCCGGGCGAACAGACCACTGTCCGGGACCTCGTCCGCGAGGCGTCGACCGTGCCCGGCCTCTTCGTCGTCGCAAGCGCGAGGCGGGAGTTCGGCATCGAGGCGCCCTCGTTCATCCCGGATGACGCGGTGGCACGGCTCGGGCGCGCGCCGCCGCTCCTCGTCGACGACCTCGATGACCAGGATCTGGCCGAGTTGCGGGACGGCAGTCCAGAGCTGCGAGGCCTGCTCGACGATCGGCACCCGGCATTGGCTGTTACGCGCAACCTCTTCCGGCTTGGCAGGCTGGCGAGGAGGCGTTCGCCAACGAGCGATCCGGCGCTACCGCGGACCGAGGCGGAGATGGCCCGGCAGTGGTGGGACACGGGCGGCGACGGTTCCGACCCTCTCAGGAGGAGTTGTCGCCGCCTGCTGCGCCGCCTCGCGATTGAGGTAATCGAAGGGGTCGATCCGCATGACGGGTTGGCTGAGCCGCCGCATGTCGTGGATGCTCTTGTGGCAAGCCAGACGCTACGCGAGCCAAGTCACGACATTATTGAGTTCCGGCATGACGTGCTGCGGCAGTGGGCGATCGCCAATGTGCTCATGCGGGAGCCGCAACTGGTCGGTCGTCTAGCGTTGGATCGGCCTCCCTCAGCGATCGAGGCGCGGGGTCTCGAGCTGGCCGGCATCGGCAGCCTAGCGCCCGGCGACGGGTCAACGATCTTCGCCACGCTGCTGGCGGCGGTAAGCCGCGACGGCGCGCATCCAGCATGGCGACGTTCGGTGCTGATCGCGCCAATGCGTTCAGAGAACCCCGCGGCGGCGCTCTTGGAAGCGGCGGACCTGCTCGCTGTAGATCGCGCCGCCATACTCAGGGAGTTGGTGCGTGTCGTAAGGGCCGTGGAGGTGACCAGCGCGTCCGACCTGCTTCGTTCCGTGGGCATTGAACCCAATGCCGCCGCATCCGGTGTTGACGTGCCGATGCTCGACCGCTGGCTGCCGCTGGTCGTATACCTCGTCCAATTCGACGCTCTGCCCGCTGCGACGCTGCTCGAAGTCGTGCCGTTCCTCGCGACCTGGTCAGCCTGCACGAGGGGTGCCGACGCCCTCACTCCCGCGATCACACGCCGCATGTTCGAGTGGCTCGAGAGGTTCGAGGCCGGCACGCTCTTCGTCGGTGACGCGGGGTCGGCGGTGGGAGAATGGCATCGGCGGCGTGCCCTGGGCAGCGAGATCAGATCCGCGTTCCTGCGTTTCAGCGACACGAGCCCGGACCTCGCCATCGCGTATATCGAGCGTCTTGCGGCCGGCCCCGCCGACGATCCGATCGTCAAGAGCGTGCTGACGGACAGCGGAAGGCTGGGGTCCGCGGCACCGGACCGGCTGGCCGCCCTCGCTGCACGCTCGATGGTGCCACCAAGGGAAGCGTCGGGCCGCACGGGACTACGAGCGGCTCGGACATTCGGTAGCTGGGATTACGAGCTTTATCCTCCATCGCCCCGACAGGGCCCGTTCCTAAGCTTGTTGGAGGCTGCACCAGAGCACGGGCTGTGGCTGGTGCGCAGGATAGTGGATCATGCCATCCAGGACGACGACCCGGACGGCCAGCCGGACGCTGTCGGCACAGTGCTGATGTTCGACGACGGCCCGCGGTCATTCGACCATCCGAGATCATACCGTTTGGCGCGGGAAGCCTCAGGCGGGCCCCTCGCCTCTGCGCTCATGGCCCTTGAGCAGTGGGGACATCTCCGCCTGGAGCGGAACGATGATGCCCGCGACGTCATCGCGGACGTGCTCGGAGGGGGCGTGGCACCCGCGGCCTACCTGCTCGTCGCCGTCGATCTGATACTCTCACACTGGCCGTCCACCGCGGCGGCGTCGGTCCCGTTTCTCGGCTGTCCGACCCTCCTCGCATGGGACCTCGAGCGGGCGGTCGTCGATGGCGCGTCATCGGCTCCGATACCCGGATTGGAAGCCATCAACCGCAGCGAGACCGATGCCGCGGATGACCTCGCGGCGAGGCGGTCAAGGAGGACCCGCCTCGACCACAGACTCGACACCCTAGCGATAGAGGGTCCTGCTGTCGTTCGCGAAGAAGTCGAGCGCCGGCTGCGATCCGCTGCGGAGCTGCTTGGTATGCCGGAGCAAGATGCCACCCTTTCCTGCGCGCCGATGATGGCGCTGCACGCCCTGAACCGCATTGATCCCGCGAACTGGCGCGAGGTGCATTTTCAGAACGGACGGGTAGGTTGGTCCTACGCCTCACCAGAAGCAGAAGAGAAGCATTTCCGGCGGCTGCAGGACACTATGGCCGCCCGCAACGATAACGACCCACTGCTCTACTTGCCGATATCAGCGGCGCTCGACACCCATCCAGCCAAGCCAGGCGAATTGTCGGCGGCGTGCCTCCGATGGGCGTTTGGCAAACTGCCCGGTGAAGAATCACAGGCGGATTTGTCGCAGATGCGCGATGTCGCGATCGTAGGCGCAGCAATGCTGGTGGTCCGGCACGGAGACCAAGGCACGATACTGTCCGCAGGCCCGTGGGCGAGGCAGGTGTTCGATGCGGCCCTCGTGTTGCCCGACGATCAAGTCCATCGGACGCGGGCGGGCCTGGCGTACAACCCGGGCGGCATTGCATTCGCCGGGCGCGTCATGCTTCTCCGCGGTGGAGCTGCCGAGTGCGATGTTGAAGCGATCCTGCGGCAGGCGGCCAGCGGCAACCCGGCCGGCGCCCGTGGTCTCGCGAAGACGGCGGTCGAGCTCGCCACTGCGGACGTGCGGCTCCTCAAGGCAGTCCTGCGCCTTGCCCTGGGCAGTTGCTGGACCGGTTCACGGCACTCGTCCTCAAGGCGAACTCGATGGGGCATGCGCTCCAACGAGGCGATTGCAGAGGCGGTTGGCTTGGAACTGAGTTGGTGGCGGAGCAATGGTGTCGAGCCAGTCTGGCCCGCGTTCCCCGTATGTGGTGCAGGTGGAAGTTCTCGAAGGGGAGCGGCAATTCGTGCGGGCTTCGTCGATCAGCAGGCCGCCGCCTTGTGGCTCGATGCGATCCGTGAATTGTTCGACGCGGTAGCCCATCCATGGATGCGGGACTTGGCCGAGGCCTATGCCCCTTGGACATGGGAGGCGAACGGACACGGCGGCGGGGACGATGAGGATTACAGCGAGCACCCCGACGAGTGGAACAACGTTTTCCTCGAACTACTCGGACGCCTCGGGCCGGCGCTGCAGGCGCCTGACATGGACAGGTTGGCGCTGGAACCGCTCGTGGAACTGTCCGACAGGGCATTCCTGCGCGCCGTCCCGTCATTCCTGTACGGCGTCCACTACGCCCATTTCGGGGATGGCGGGCTCGCGGCCGCCGAGGCGGCACGGATCCGCGTCGCAGTGGCGCAACGCCTTGCCAAGTCGTCCGGTTGGCGTCGCATGGCGCGCGATCGGTCCAATGGTGTCGAGCACACGCTGGGGCCGGCGGTCGCAGCCCTCTTCTTCGCGCACCAGGGACCGCTTCAATCCATCCAGACCTATCTCAACCCGGCGGGCATCGCGCGGCTCGACCCATTCCTCCCGCTGCTCATTGAGCTCGCGTCAGAGGCGCCCTGCCTCTACGTCGCGCGCCTGCTCCTGCAGTTGCTGTCTGTCCATGCCGAACCCCGCCATATCGCCGGGTTGCTGCCAGTCTCCCGGATTTGGATCGAGAACCAGCCTCCAGAGGCCGCATTCTGGTTGGACTACGGAGTTGGAGGTTCGTTCTGCCGCTACATCCGTGCTGCGCTCGCTGGGCCAGACGCCGCCGCTGTCGTGACGGATACGATCCGACGAGAACTGCAGGCGCAAGTTGCGGACCTGGTCCGGTTCGGGGTGTCCGAGGCTAGCCGGCTCGAGAAGGATCTGGCGTAGGAACCTGGCTCATGCCGACTTTGGTGCAGCCACCGACCGCAGGTTGTGCAGTTCAATGATGTGCTCCGGCTCGTCGAACCGTACTCCCGTGCCCAATGGTGCCAATACCTTCCAGTCCGGCGCGCCTTCAAGGGTGCTGCCATCGCTGATGGTTTGGGCGCAGAGCTTGCTGGTTGCGGCGCCGGTACGACACAGCTCGGTAAGTCGGAGGTTCGAGAGGCCATCGCCGGGGTCCGAGAGATGAAGTCACCATGGTGAAGCACGAACGTGGGTCCGGACGAAGTCGTCGACGCCCACGCACGGTCCACCCGCGCTAGAGCCGAGCCGGCGATACGATCCGCCCTGCAAGACTTGTCTCGTCCGCAGCCCGGGAGGGGGCGCTTCGCAGCCGCGGGATCGCGTACGCCACGAAGGCGCGCTGCGTCGCCGTTCCGGATCGGCCGGAGGGCAGCACCAGGTGCATCGGGATCGGCGGCGGCTCGTGGTCGCCAGCTACTCCGGCATTTTCACGCTGCTGCCGTTGCTGACCGGCGAGGGGCGCGAGCACCACGGCGCCATCCTGGCCGAGGCGACACGGCTGGCCGAGGCCGGGGTGCTGGCGCCGGCGTTGGACCCGCGCCGCTTCACGCTCGCCACGGCCGGCGAAGCCTTTCGCGCTATCGAGTCCGGCGCGGCGTGCGGCAAGCTGGTCGTCGACGTGGCAGGGGAGGATGCGACATGATCGAGGACGCGCCGGGCATCGTGGAGCACGCCTCCCCGCTGCCGTTCGACGACACGGTGGAGCGGCTGGTCCAGGCGATCGCGGGCGCCGGCATGACGATCTTCGCCAGGATCGACCACGCCGCGAATGCCCGCGAGGTCGGGATGACGATGCCGCCGGCCACGGTGTTGATCTACGGCAATCCCAAGGGCGGCACGCCGGTCATGCTCGCCGCGCCGCTGGCCGCGCTCGACCTGCCGCTGCGCGTGCTGGTTCGCGAGCTCCCGGACGGGACCGCCGCAATCGCGTTCCACCCGGTCGCGCCGACGCTGCGCCAGGCCGGCGCGCCGGAGGATATGGCGGCCCGGCTCGAGCCGGCGCAGCGCCTGCTGCTCGCAGCGGTGGCGCCTTGAGCGAAGCCACAGCACAGACTGTCCCCACGCGGACGCATCTCGAGTACCTGCCGGTCGGGCTGTTCGGCTCGGTGATTGGGCCTGACCGGCCTGACCATCGCGTGGCGGCTGGCGCTGGCGCGCTACGGAGGCCCGGACTGGCTGGCTCCGATCCCGCCCGCGATCGGCTGCACCGCCGTCGCGGCCTTCCTGGCGATCGCGGCGGGCTACGCCGTCAAGCTGATTACAGCCTCCGACGCCGTGCGGGCCGAGTTCCGCCATCCGATCGCGGGCAACCTGTTCGGCACGCCCCTCATCAGCCTGCTGCTGCTACCGATCGTAGTCGCGCCCTACAGCCTGGCCGTGGCGCGGGCTCTGTGGGTCGTCGGCGCGTTCGGCATGGTCCTATTCGCCTGGCTGGTCGTCAGCCGGTGGATGAGCCACCGGCAGCAGGCCGCGCATGCCACGCCGGCATGGATCATCCCCGTCGTCGGCCTGCTGGACGTGCCGCTGGCGCTGCCTTCGCTTGGGCTGCCGCCACTGCATGGTCTGACGGTGTTCGCGCTCGCGGTCGGGCTGTTCCTCGCCGTGCCGCTGTTCACCCTTATCTTCTCGCGCCTGTTGTTCGAGCCGCCGCTGCCGGACGCGCTCAAGCCGTCCCTGCTGATCCTCGTGGCCCCCTTTGCGGTTGGCTGTTCGACCTACGCGCTGGTCGCCGGGCAGGCCGATCTGTTCGCCGAGGCGCTCTATTGGCTGACGCTGTTCGTGCTAGCGGTGCTGCTCGGCCAGCTTCGCAACTTGCCGGTCTGCTGCCCGTTCCGCGTCGCCTGGTGGGCGGTGAGCTTCCCGCTCGCGGCGTCGGCGATCGCGGCGCTGCGGTTCGCAGCAGCGGCGCCCGGCATGGTCGCGGACGCGATCGCCCTGGCGCTGCTGGCGCTGGCCACCCTGGTCATCGCGGGGCTGCTGGCGCGGACGCTGCTGGGCTTGGCGCGGGGCGAGATGCGGACGCTGAGCACCTGACGAGGCGAGAGCACGACCCGCGGCAGGCGTGGCGGGCGCTGAAGCGGCGAGGAGCCGGTTGATCGCGGGCCCCATGCTGCGCCGGCGGCGCGCAGGCGACCGGCCGGGAGAGGCCCGACCGTCACGCCCTGCCGTCCGGCGCGGCGGGGGCGGCGAGCAGATCGCCCAGCTGCTCCTCCGTCAGGATCGCGACATAGGCTGGCTCCGCTTGCCCCTCGCCCTCCAGCTCCGCAAGTGCCGCGGCCGCGCGGGCGGCCTTCCAGCATCGGTCGATCAGGCCGAGCAGGCCCTGCGGCGCGAGCCCGCGCGGCCGGACGCCGAGCAGCGTGACGGCGCGCCGCCGCCGGCTGACGCGCACGCCCCAGCCGGACACGCGGCGCGGCAGCGGCGTCGCGTCGGACAGGCGGAAGAACACGTGGCTCGCGCCCGACTGCGCCGTCACGCCCACCCGCTGCACGGCCAGCCACGGCACGATCCGGTCCAGGCCGCGGCACTCGAAGCCGTCGGCGTGCAGCGTCAGGAACGGCGTGCGCGCGAGGCGCCGGATCGCGAGCAACCGCCACGCCGCCGCCGCCGCGCCGAGCAGCAGCGCGGCGGCGGCGGCTTCGATCTCCGGCGCGGCGGACGGGTCGGCGAGGCGCCCGAAGGCGAGGGCGTAGGCCAGCAGCGTGAAGACGCCCAAGAACCCGGCCAGGGAGACCGCCCACGCGAGCATCGGCCGCCGGATGTCGTTGAACAGCTCCGTGGGCCCGTCCCCCGCCGCGGCCGCGGTCTGGCGCAGCCAAGCCTCCCGATTCTCGGCGCCTGCGGCGGCGGCGGCGATCGCGTCGGCGCTGACGGCGCGGCACATGCCCTCCCAATCGTCGAACAGGCCGCGCGCGAACGCCGCGCCTTCCGCCGTCGCCGGCCGCGCGGCGCGGGACAGCAGCGCCGCGTCGGGCGCCATGCCGAGCGAGGCGATGCGCTGGACGGTGGGCGGATGGGTGTCCGTCGGATGCGCCAGCCGCTCCTCCAGCACGACGGCCGACGGGTCCGGCAGGCCGCGGGCCTCGGCGCGGGCCACGATGGCCGCGACCAGGTCGGGCGGCGCCGCGCGGGGCTTGCGGGCGGCCTCGCCCAGCACCTCGCCGATCGGTCGGCCGACCAGGATGGTGCGGACCAGGGCGCTGGCCGCGGCCGCAGCCCCGGCCGCCGGGATGCTGGCGGCGTCGGCCTCCATCTCGCGCGCGCGGCTCCAATGCTTCACGGCGCCGTCGAACGACTGCAGCATGTGCAGCCCGAGCGTGAACGCCGGGGCCTGCGTCCATCGCACGCCGGAGGGGCCGTTCACGGCCCCCATCGCATGCAGGCTGCGCCTCATGCCCGAGTAGATCGGCAGGAAGCGCCGGCTGTAGGCGTCGTCTTGCCCGGCGAAATGCGCCAGCTCGTGCGCGATCACCGACGAGGTCTCGCCCTCAGCGAGCATGGCGAGCGTCGGCAGCGGCAGGTGCAGCGTGCGGCCGCGGAGCGTGCGGCCCTCGGGCGCCAGCGCCACGTCGGCGGAAGTGACGAAGAAGCCGTCGCTCACACCCGCGACCACGTGGTCCGGCGCCTCGGCGCCCTGGTCGGCCGCGAGCCTGGCGATGAAGCGCCACAAGGCGGGCGCCTCCGCCTGGGCCACCTCCCGCCCGAACACCGGCAAGGGCGCCGGGTCGAACGCCGACAGCGAGCGCCGCAGCTCCCGCAGCGTGAGCCATCCCAGCCACAGCGCGAAGCCGGCGACGGCGAGGCCCACGGCCGCCGCCCGCATCTCGAGGCCGTTAAGCGCCGACAACGTCGCGAGCCCCGCGACCTCGAACAGCAGCAGCGCGCAGCACGCGACGGCGAGGCCCGCGATCTGGGTCGCGAGGAGCGCCGGCAGCATGGCGTGCACGCGGGAGAACGCGGCCGCCAGCGCCGGACGCGACAGGCGGCTGCGGCGTGCGGCCCAGGCAGCGGCCAGCAGCCCGACCATGCCGGCGACCAGGCTCGCCGTCCCGCCGGCGACGACGGCGACCGCGAGGCCCTCGCGCACCTGCCCCAGGATCGCGTTGCGGCGCAGCGAGGCGACGCCGTCGCGCATCATCCGGGCGGCGAGCGCCGCGCCGTAGCTGTTGGGGTCGCCGCTGAAGCGGATGATGCGGTTCGGCGTCGCCGCGGCGACCGCGTCGGCGCGCGGGAGCTTGCCCGCGAGGTCGTCGGCGGCCTGCGTCGCGGCGACGACCGATGCGGCCCCGCGGGAGAGCTGCCAGGCTCCGGCCGCTGCGAGCAGCGCGGGGATGGCCAGCACCATCAGCAGGCGCCGGCCGGGCGAGAGCGGCGCGGGAGGCTGATCCATGCGTGACACCAGTCCTTCGTTCCGCGACAGGATGCCCGGCGAGGCTCGCGACTTCCATCCTCGCCTCCCATGTGACGTTCATGCCGTCCTCGCCGCCGCTGCTCCGCGTCATCGACCTCGAGACCACGGGCCAGGGCTTGGCCGATGGCGGCGTCGTGGAGCTGGGCTGGCAGGATCTGGCCATGGACGCAGGCGGCGCCTGGGAGCTGCGGGGCGGCCCGGGTTCGATGCTCGTGCGCCCCGGTCGTCCGATCACCGCCGTCACGTCGGCCATCCACCACATCGTCGACGAGGACGTCGCCGACGCGCCAAGCTGGACGGAGGCCGCGCCGCCGGTGCTGGCGGGGCCCGGCGCGCTGGCGCTGGCCGCGCATCGGGCGGCGTTCGAGCAGCGCTGGTGCACCCCGAGGCTGAGCGGCCGCGCGCGCTGGGTCTGCACGTGGAAGTGCGCCCTCAGGCTGTGGCCGGACGCGCCCACGCACTCGAACCAGGGGTTCCGCTACTGGCGGCGGCCTGAGGGCCTGGATCGCGCGCTCGGCCTGCCGGCGCACCGGGCGGGGCCGGACGCCTACGTGACCGCGCACCACCTGCGCGACATGCTCCGGCTGGCGGACCTGGAGCGCCTGCTGGCCTGGTCCGCCGAGCCCGCGCTGCTCGTGCGCGTGCCGGCCGGGCCGTCGCGGGGCCGCCGCTGGACGGAGCTGGACGACGCGAGCCTGGATCAGGTGCTGGCGGGCGCATCCGGCCGGAACCAGGACGTTCTGTTCACCGCCCGCCGCGAGCGCGACCGCCGCGACGGGGACGCGTCGACTCCGGCGCACCTCCCGACCTCGATCCAGCCTGTGCTGCTCTGACGCGGCGGGAGCGGTCTCATCCGGCTCCGCAAACCCGTTCTCGGCTCTGAACGCGAATTCAGCTGGGCGTGGTGGGACGTCGGCCAACCACTCTACGACGACGGCGGGCCTGCCCCGAGGCGTCGGCCGGCGACCGGGCCGCCGGCGATCAGGTCGCTGATCAGGGCGGCGAGGCCCTCGATCGCGAACGGCTTGGTCAGGACGGGCATCCCCGCCTCGAGCTGGCCGTTGCCGACGACCGCGTTCTCGGCGTAGCCCGTGATGAATAGCACCTTACGGCGACTTAAGTGGGCACGCGTATCGTCCGGCTGCACGACATCTCGACCTGGCCATTCTGCAGCGTGGACAACTCAATGGTGTGCGCCCGCCCATCGTATAGGGCCCTCGTCCCCCATAGCGTCGGGTCCTTCCAGTCCGGCGCGCCCTCGCGAACGCCGCCATCGTTGATCGTCTCGGCGCAGAGCTTGCCGACGGAGCGCGACATGACGAGCCTGCCACCCTCGACCACGCCCACCTTGGCCGGGCAGACCGCGTAGTCCCGCGTCGACGTCGCGCTGTTCGGCCCGTTGTCGCAGATCGCCGCGCCCAGTTGCGCGATCGACACGATGATCGTCCGCGGGCCGTCGGGGAACGAGACGAAATAGGTTGGCAACGTGCCGCCTTGGCCATCCGGGGGATTGTCGATCTCGTTGCGCCACAGGGCGGCCTCGGCATCGGGGTTCCGCTCGGCCCTGGTGTGATAGCGCAGCGTCAGGAACTGCCATCCGACCAGCAGGTGGCTGCGCGGGACCTCCGGGACCATGGGCTTGCGCGCCGGTGCCGGAACCGGCGCCACGCTCCCCGCGGCGGCGGCATCGGCGCCGAGGATGTGGCCACGGGACGCCATGCAGTTGGCGAACACGGCATCATACGATGCCTGGATCTGGCGGTTGTTGGCCGCGATCTGTTGCGGGGTCGCGCCGGGCCCGTTGAGCCTGTCCGCAACGGGCTGGAGCTGCCGGTCGGTCAGCCTCCCGCAGCCAGTCCGGTCGTCATCGAAGGCAGCCTGCGACTTACCCGGCCCCGGCTCTACGTGCACGGTCGGTCCGATGACCGCACACGACGCGGACATGAGCGACAGCAGCAACGCCGCCACGCGCGGCGTTCCGCCGCGGCAAGCGCGACGCATGCTCCCTCGCCGAGGAACCTCGTGATCGCCACCCGGAACGTGCTTCGAAGGCGCGCTCATTCGCCGCCCTGCCCCAGCCACACCAACTCCTCGGGCGGCGCCTCCTCCAGCATCAGCAAGGTCAGCGACGCCACGAATACCGCATCGTGCTCGGCCTGCGATTGCCCGGGGTCCGACCCGGTCCTGCCGACCTCGATGGCCATCCCCATCGCGGCCATCGCCATCGCGGCCACGGGCATCGACGTCCACAGCCGCTCGGCGGCGACCAGTGCGCAGATGATGGGGGTGCCGCGTCTCACCTCGTCCGGCAACGTCGCCCGCGCATCGGGATGAGCGACGACGATCGCGTCCGGCGGCTGCGGCGCCCACACCGCCCGGTCGAGCCGGCCGCCGGCGATGAACGGCAACGACGCCTCCATGCGGCGGGAGGCCCGGGCATCGTATCGCGCGGACATGGGCCGCCCCAGCCCCGAGCCGAAGATCGGGTCCGTGCGCACGTCGACCCGGCCCACGCTGCGGATCGAGCCGGCCAAGCGCCCGTCCAGCTCGAAGCTCATGACCCGCAACCTGGTCCTGGGCCACAGGCCTCGTCGCACTCTCACGGCGACGATCTCAATCACCGGCCGCCTGCCTGCGGAACGCCTTCTTGGCGGCGTCGCAGGCCTGGGCATCGACCATGTCCCGGCGCGCCTGCTCGGCTAGCAGGCCGCCGGTCAGGGGCAGGTCCTCGAACAGCGCGAGGGCGACGGCGCTGGCCCTCGCGGCCTGGCCGCCCCGGTAGGCCTCCTCGACCAGCATGGCCAGGCATTCGATGGTCTCCTGCGGTCCGTCGAGCCCGGGGAGGTTCGGCAAGCCGGTGACCTCCAGGTCGACCATACGGTCGCCGCGCGTGCTCTCCGCGAGCTCGCCCTCGATCGCGGGCGCCGTCTGCCCGAACGCGGCGACGCGCATGCTCCGCG
>CAXTRP010000036.1:0-9221 GCA_964246615.1 uncultured Caulobacteraceae bacterium
CGCAGACGTGGAAGCCTCCTACCCAAGAACGCCGGCTCGTCCGGCTCGCTAAACGGCAGGAGCCAGGGCCATGATCGGCGAACTTATCTTCTTCGGCTTTGTGGGAGCGATCATCCTCGTTCCCCAGATCCTGCGTCACCAGGAGCGCGCGCGCCTGCACGAGACGTTGCGGCTCGCATTCGAGCGTGGCCAGCCTGTTCCCGCCGAGCTGATCGCCGCCCTGCAATCGCGTCGGCGCGGTTATCCAAGCGACTACACCATTGCGCCGGAGGTCGTGGCGGGTTGGCAGGCGCGCCCCAGCGTCGTTCCCACAGCCGAAGGGACGGTCGCCGCCCCGCCGCCCACAGCGCCGATGACCCCGATCTTCTTCAGCCAGGCCCGGGGGGATCTGCGACGCGGGCTGATCTGGCTAGCCGTCGGGCTCGGGTTGGTGGCTGCGGGAGGAGCGTCCTACGCAGGGCTCTACGATGTCGGCGGAGCGCAGGAGACGTTCTCGCTGTTCAGCGCCTTTGGAGCGATCCCGATCTTTGTGGGACTGACCTACCTCGCCCTGGCTTGGTTCGCGCGGGGTAAGACGCAACCCTGAGGGCCGCGGGGGACGCGGACCATGATCGGCCATCCAGGGCGGAGCGCGGCGCTGTCCGCACTCGCCGACACCGAGCTCGCCACCCTGGCCCAGACCGGGGACCGCCCGGCGTTCGGCGAACTCGTGCGCCGTCACGGTTCCGCGGTGCGTGGCCTGTTGCGCCGCATGGGGGCTGAGCCCTCCACCGCCGACGATGTCGCGCAGGACGCGTTCCTGACCGCCTTCGAGCGCATCGGCGAGTTTCGCGGCGAGGGCGCGTTCGCCGGCTGGGTGAAGCGGTTCGCAGCACGGCTGTACATCAGGCGCTGCAAGCGCCAACTGCTGCTTACGCCGCTCGACGACGAGGCGCGCGCGGAGCCGTTCGATCCCGGCCCGGAGGCGGCGAACTCGCTACGGCTCGACCTGGACGGCGCGTTGAAGCTCCTCAGCCCGGCGGAGCGGCTGTGCGTGTCGCTCTGCTGCGGCGCAGGCTTCAGCCACGTCGAAGCGGCCGACGCCTTGAAAGCGCCGCTCGGCACGGTGAAATCCCACGTCCGGCGCGGGCTGGAGAAGATGAAGGCGCAGCTGGTCCCCGACGTGGGGCGCGGCGCAACGTCGAGAGGCGGCCATGTCTGACCCTTTCTTCGAGCACCACCTCGGCCGCCTGTTCGCCGAGCCGCCGGCGTTGGCGGATCAGGCGGCCTTCACCGCGTCCGTCCAGGCGCGGCTGGAGCGGAACTGGGCCATGCGGCGCGTCCTGATCGGGGCGGCCGGCGTGGTCGGCGGCCTTGTCGCCACCGCGCAGGTGGTCGGGGCCAACCTGGTCCAGCGCGTCACCCTGGCGTCGCGTGGGGCGGACGACCGCGCCCACGACGTGGTCGCCGAGCTGATCGCCCGCGGACACACGGCGCTCGGCCTCCACTCGTTCCCCATCGGCGGAGAGGCGTTGTGGATGGTGGCGGGCTTGGCCGCCGTAGGCGTCGCGCTTGTGGCGGCGCGGCTGATGGACGCCTCCTGACCTTACGCTCAGGGCCAAGCTGTCGCGGCCGTCCCGTCACCCCTGGCGCCGCCGCCGAAATAGCGCCATGAAGCCGCGGCTTTGCGGGGGTTCGGCCGGGTCCAGGCGTCGCGTTGCGGCGGTTGGGGTCAGCCGATAAGAACGTGTCCTTCGTCTTCCTGCGGTGCGGAGCCTCAAGCGCAAGTGTCTGATGTCTTCTTTGAGGTGGACGAGCAGCTCCGCTCCGCCCGCCTGAGATCCCTGTTCCGCCGCGGCTGGCCCTATGCGGCCGGATTGTTGGCCTTGATGCTGGCGGCGATGCTCGGCGTCTGGGCTTGGCGGGCCTACGAGGCTCGCGCAGAGGGCGACAACTCGCAGAGCTACGCTGACGCCCTGCAGGCGCTAGGAACCGGTGACAGCAAGGGCGCACAGGCCAAGTTCGCCGCCCTCGCCAAGGACGGCACGCCGGCCTACCGGGCGCTGGCGCTGATGCAGGAAGCGGGGATCAGGCTCAAGGCCGACGACGCCACCGGCGCCTCGGCCCTGTTCGATCAAGCCGCCGCCGCCGCCCGCGACCGCGTGACGGCCGACGGCGCCCGGCTGCGCGCCGCCTTCCTGCTCATGGACACCGCACCCTATGACCAGGTCCGCGCTCGGCTGCAGCCGCTCACCGACGCCGGCCGGCCCTTTCGGATGCTGGCGCGCGAGGCCCTGGCCATGGAGGAACTCGCCACCGGGCGCGCGCCTCAGGCCAAGGGCGACTTCCAGGTGCTCTCCTTGTCCGCCGACGTTTCGGACGCCTCGCGCGCCCGGGCGGCTGCGGCGCTGGGCATGATCCAGTCCGGTGGCGCGGCTAACCTCGCAGCCATTGCTCGCGCTGCGGTGAGCCTGAAACCCGCGCCCCCAGCGCCGCCGTCCAGCCTCAGTCCTGAACAGGCGGCGGCCCTGCAGGCCCAGGCTCAACAGCAGGGTCAGGCCACTCAGCAGAGTCCGGCGGCCCAGCAAGGCCAAGCCGGCCAGCCCGATCCGAACGCCGCCTTGTCTTCCGCCCCTTCCGGAGCCCCGCAATGACCGTCCGCGTATGGGACCGCCGCTTGCTGCGCCGCGCTCTGGTCGTGGGGCTGGCCGGCGCCACGCTGGCTGGCTGCGCGGGCATCCGGACGCCGAGCTTCTTCGGTCTGGGCGAACACAAGCCGAAGGAGCGGGCGGCGGAGGGCCAGCGCATCCCCGTGCTGGGGGCCAGCGAGCAGATCGAGGTTTCGCCATCGTTGAAGGGCGTCGACTTCAGCGTCCCGCCACCCGCGACTCAGGCGGCCTGGCCGGTTCCCGGCGGCGATCCCGAACAGTCGGTGGAGCATCTGGACGCCGGCGCGGGCCTAAAGGTCGTGTGGCGCCACAACATCGGGCTCGGCCTGTCCCGCCGCTCCCACATTACGGCGTCGCCTGTCGTCGCCGAGGGCCACGTATTTACACTCGACGGCGAAGGCGGGGTGGAGGCGACGGACGCGGCGAGCGGGCGCACCGTATGGCGCGACCAGTTCGCACCGCGCCGGGGTCGCGACACCGAAGCATTCGGCGGCGGCCTGGCCTACGCCGACGGCGTGCTGTTCGTCACCTCAGGCTACCGTTTCGTGGCGGCGGTGGACGCGCGAACCGGCGACGTGAAGTGGCGCAACGACACCATCGTGCCTGTCCACGGCGCGCCCAACGTCTCGGGCGGCAAGCTGTTCGCGGTCGACGTGAACGACCAACTGATGGCCTTCGACGTCGCCACCGGCAAGATGCTGTGGACCTACCAGGCCCTGCAGGAACCGGCGCGCATGCTGGAGTCCTCCAGCCCCGCCATCTCGGGTGAAGTGGTGGTCTCGCCCTTCGCGTCGGGTGAGGTGGTGGCCTTCAGCACGCTGAACGGGCAGCAGATTTGGGAGGACACCCTCTCGCTCACCAACCGCAACAACGCCCTGTCGGAGATCCGCGACATAGCCGGGCGGCCGGTGATCTATCGGGGCGACGTCCTGGCCGGCAGCCACTCCGGCGTGCTGGCGGCCATCGACCTGCATACGGGCCAGCGCCGCTGGTCGCTGCCCATCGCCACCATCACCACGCCCTGGCCCGCAGGCGATGTGGTCTACGCCACCGACCAGGGCGGCAAGGTGGTCTGCATCGCCCGCGAGTCGGGACAGGTCTACTGGATCAAGGACCTGAACCAGGGCGTGAAGAAAAAGCAGCGGGCCATCTACTCCGGTCCGGTGCTGGCGGCCAACCGGCTGCTGGTGACAGACAGCCTGGGCGCCCTGGTGGCCCTGAACCCCAAGACCGGCGCGCGCATAGCCTCCCTGAAGCTCGGCTCGCCGACCTTCCTGAACCCGATTGGCGTGAACGGGACCCTCTACGTCCTGACCCAGGGCGGAGAGCTGGTGGCCATCCGCTAAAACCTCTCTGCCCTGTGCGGGCGAGGGGTTTTGCTTGCTCCGCCTACCCGTCGGCGCGTACCCGTGCGCCATGCCCCTGAAACTCGCCATCGTCGGGCGCCCCAATGTGGGCAAGTCGACCCTGTTCAACCGGCTCGCCGGGAAGAAACTCGCCATCGTGGACGACCGCCCGGGCGTCACCCGCGATAGGCGGGAGGGTTCGGGAAGCCTCGGTGATCTTGAGCTTGAGCTGATCGACACCGCAGGCTTCGAGGATGTGGCCGACGAGAGCCTGCAGGCGCGCATGCGCACCCAGACCGAGCGCGCGGTGGACGACGCCGACGTCTGCCTGTTCATCTATGACGCTCGCGAGGGCGTGACGCCGCTGGACCGCATCTTCGCCGACCTGCTACGCAAGCGCGACAAGCCGGTGATCCTGGGCGCCAACAAGAGCGAGGGCAAGGCGTCCCAGGCGGGCGTGGGGGAGGGCCACGCGCTCGGCCTCGGCGAGCCCATTCCGCTCTCCGGCGAGCACGGGGAGGGGATGAGCGACCTCTACGAGGCGCTGTTGCCCTTCTCCGACGCCTTCCAGGACGAGCTGACTGACGATGATCCCGGCAAGCCGGTGCGGATCGCCATTGTCGGCCGCCCGAACGCCGGCAAGTCCACGCTCGTGAACCGCCTGGTGGGCGAGGATCGCCTGCTCACCGGGCCGGAGGCGGGCATCACGCGCGACGCCATCCCGGTGGACTGGAGCTATGACGGCCGCCCGGTGCGGCTGGTGGATACCGCTGGCCTGCGCCGCAAGGCCCGTGTGCAGGAGGTGCTGGAGAAGCTCTCCACCTCCGACACCATCCGCGCCATCACCTTCGCCGAGGTGGTGATCCTGGTCATGGACGCCGCCAACGCGTTCGAGACCCAGGACCTACAGATCGCCGACCTGGTGGAGCGTGAGGGCCGCGCGCTGGTCTTCTGCATCGCCAAGTGGGACCTGGTGGAGAGCCCGCAAACCCGACTGTCGGAGCTTCGCGAAACCGCTGAGCGGATGCTGCCCCAGGTGCGCGGCACGCCGCTGATCACCCTGTCGGGCGAGACGGGACGCAACGTCGACAAGCTGATGCCGGCGGTGTTCCAGGCGCACGCCAACTGGTCGGTGAAGGTCAAGACGCGCGACCTGAACGACTGGCTGGCCATGGCGGTGCAGCGCCACCCGCCGCCTGCGGTGAATGGAAAGCGCATCAAGCCCAAGTACATGGCCCAGACCAAGGCCCGGCCGCCCACCTTCGTGCTGTTCGCCAGCCGTGCGGACAAGCTGCCCGACAGCTACCGGCGCTATCTGATCAACAGCCTGCGCGAGAGCTTCGATCTTCCCGGCGTGCCCATCCGCGTCAGCATCAAGGCCAACAAGAACCCGTTCGCGGAGGGCGGCGACAAGCACGGCGCGACCGAGAGCGGACGCGGCGTAAAGCAAAGGGTGGCGGCGCGGCGTACATCGCCCGGCAAGCGCTGATCGGGGCGGTCAGGCTGATACACCGGTTGGAACCGCCGTCTGTCTACCCGACCTCGTGTTAAACGTGTCGAGGGACAAAATGGACGCCAGCGTCCTTGCTAAGGGCGAACTCGCTCTAGCTCCGCAGCCTGCCGCCGGTCGCCTTCTCCACAGCCGTTATGACCTTCGTGCAGAGTAGATCAATCTCCGCCTCGGTCAGGGTCTTCTCCCGCGGCTGGATCGCGACCTCGATCGCTACGGACTTCGAGCCCTCCGGCACGCCCGGGCCTTCGTAAACGTCGAACACGTGGCTGCCCGAGATCAGCACCTTATCTGCGCCGAGCGCCGCGCGGGCCAGATCCGCTGAGGCTTGGTCGTGATCGACCACGAACGCGAAATCGCGGGAGAGGGGCATCAGCGCGGAGAGGTCGAGCGAGGCGCGTCCCTGGGAGCTGCTACGCTTGGCCGCTGGCAGCGCCTCCAGCCAAAGCTCCATGGCGTAGACCTCCCCGGCCACGTCGAACGCCTTCAGAACGCGTGGATGCAGGGCGCCGAACTCCGCCAGCACCGTCTTCGGGCCAAGCTGGACGCGCGCGGACCGACCCGGACGCCACCAGGAGCTCACCGAGCCTTGGACGATCTGCAGGGAGCCCATGGGTGCGCCCATATCGGCCAGCAACGCCATGACGTGACCCTTGAGCGAATAGACATCGTCCTGCTGGCCCTTGTCCCAACGACGCGGCGCGTGGGGGGCGAGCAGGGCCGTGACGGCGGTGCGCTGGCCCTTCGGCGTGTCGTCGGAGAAGACCGGCCCCACCTCGAACAGGGCGCAGTCCGCAGACCCGCGCGCCGCATTGCGGCTCGCCGCCTGGAGCAGGCCGGGCAGGGCCGACGGCCGCATGCAGTCCAACTCCGACGCGATGGGGTTGGAGACGATCAGCTCCCGGCGCCCGCCGCCGAACAGGGTCGCCAGGGCTTGCGAGGTGAACGACCATCCGATCGTCTCGGCGTAGCCCAGGGCGGCGAGGCTCTGGCGCGCGGCGCGAATCCTCGCTTGGCGCGGCGTGGCGACGCCGCCGACCGGAGGGGCGGCGTCGGACAAGGGGGTGGAGGGCAGGGCGGCCAAGCCCTCGATGCGGGCGATCTCCTCCACGAGGTCGGCCGGCCCGTCCACGTCGCGTCGCCAGCTCGGCGCCTGCACGCGCAGCACCGGGCCTTGCTCCACCTGGAAGCCGAGCTTGTGCAAGATGTCGGCGACGCGCTCTGGCGCCACCTTCATCCCGGTGAGGCCTTCGACACGCGCCGGGTCGAAGTCCAGCGGTCCGCTCGCCGGAGGCAGGTCGCCCATCAGCACCGGCGTGGAAGCCTCGCCCCCGCAAAGCTCCTGGATCATCCGGGTCGCCAGCTCCAGTCCGGGGACGACGAAGCCCGGGTCCACGCCACGGGCGAAGCGGTACTGGGCGTCGGAGAACAGGCTCAGCTCGCGCCCTGTCTGGGCGGTACGGATCGGGTCGAACCAGGCGGCCTCGACGAAGACCTCCGTCGTCTCGTCGGAAACGCCGGTGGACGCTCCGCCCATCACGCCGCCGAGGTCGATGACGCCGCTGCCGTCGGCGATCACGGTCATCTGGGCAGTGAGCGGGTAGGTGCGTCCGTCCAGCGCCGCGATCTGCTCGCCATCATGCGCCAGGCGGACCGTGAGCGTGTCGCCCGTGATCTTGGCGACGTCGTAGACGTGCAGCGGCCGGTCGCGGTCGTAGGACAGGAAATTGGTGACATCCACCAGGGCACTGATCGGGCGCAGGCCGATGGCGCGCAGGCGAGCCTGCAGCCAGGCGGGGGAGGGGCCGTTCTTCACGCCCCTGATCACCCGGCCGGCGAACAGCGGGCAGGCGGCTGTGTCCTCCAGGACCACCTTGATTACACAGGGGAAGCGACCGGCCACCGGTTCGATGGGCTGCGACTTGAACGTTCCGAGGCCCGCGGCTGACAGGTCCCGGGCGATCCCGTCCACGCCCAGCCAGTCGGGCCGATTGGGCGTCACCTCGAAGTCGATCACCGGATCGGCGCCGAACACCTCCGCCGCCGACACCCCGACGGCCAGCGCGTCGGACAAGTCCAGTATGCCGTCGCTGTCCTCGGCGACCTGGAGTTCTTTGGCCGAGCAGAGCATCCCGTTGGAGATCACGCCGCGCACGGGGCGAGCCTCCAGCGTGACGCCGCTGCCCGGGATGTGGGCGCCCAAGGGCGCGTAGATGGTGGTCAGCCCCGCCCGTGCATTCGGCGCACCGCAGACGATCTCCTTGCGCCCATCCACCGTATCCACCTGACAGAGGCGCAGGCGGTCGGCGTTGGGATGCTGGACGGCGTCCACGATCTTGGCCACCGAAAAGGGTTTGAGCTGGGCGGAGGGATCGAGCACCTGCTCCACCTCCAGCCCCGCGGCTGTCATGGCGCCCACGATGGCGTCCAGCGTCGCGTCGGTGTCCAGGTGATCCTTCAGCCAGGACAGGGTGAACTTCATGGGCGGCACATCTTCTTCAGGCGCAAAGCGCGCCTTCTAGCCTCATCCCCACGGCCCGGCGAGCCCGGCCGGACCCGCATCGCCCCGAGAGATCGCGGGACCGGCGGTTCGGAGCGCCTTGTAGAGCGTGGCGTAGAGCCCGCAGAAGAGCGGCACCTCCACAAACGCATTCACCGCCGCGGACACGATGGCGAAACCCGCCTGCACGGCCGGGTAGGGCTGGGAGGCCTTGATCAACGCCGCCAGCACAATGGCCGGCGCCAGCAGGATCAGGAAGGCCGCGAAGATGCGCAGCCAGCTTCCAGCCGTCAGCCGCCAGGTGCTGAACACCTGGATCCGCTTGTCGGCGATGGTCGCCGCCGGATAGAGGCACACCCTGACCGCCGCCCAGAGCATGGCGGCGCCGAACAGCAGGATCAGCACCGACAGCATGGCGCGGACATCCGGCGGCAGCTGCTCGGCGTTTGCGGGCACCACCGTCTGGCCGTGCACCGCCGCGACCAGAGCGATGGTGAAGATGAAGGCCAGCACCAGCAGGAACAGGATCGCCAGGAAGAAGAACAGGCTCAACAGGACGATCGCGCCCAGCAGTCGGACCTCGGGCCGGCCGAACTGGAAACCCTGCGGCCCGATCTTGAAGTCCGGGTCGCCCGGATGCTCGTCGGCGAACGCGAGGCGCAGCAGCGCGGCGTTGGCCATCAGGCTGCCGAGAAGGGTGGCGACGACGGTGAGGGCGATGGCGATCACCCCGCCGGCCGCCTCGCTGGCGACGTTGAGGAGCATGACAAGCGCCAGGACGCCGGCGACCTTCATCACATTGGTGCGGGCGAACAGGATCGCCGAGCGCACGACCTCCATCACCGGCGGCTTCGTCGCCATCACCATTCCCCTCGCGTAGACGCGCCCGTGTCGGTCCTGGCGGCTTGTACGGCCACACCGCAAGAGATTTCCGCACCGATCCGGAGGCTGTATCGTACGGCCATGCCGAACGTTCCAGTCACCCTTCCCGTCCACGTCATCGGCGCGGGGCTCGCCGGCTCGGAAGCCGCCTGGCAGATCGCGCAGGCAGGCGTCCCGGTGGTGCTGCACGAGATGCGGCCGGCCCGCACGACTCCGGTGCATCAGACCGACGGTTTCGCCGAACTGGTCTGTTCCAACTCCTTTCGCTCCGACGATTGGACCTGCAATGCAGTTGGGCTGTTGCACGCGGAGATGCGCGCCTGCGACTCGCTGAT
>CAXTRP010000036.1:9231-13685 GCA_964246615.1 uncultured Caulobacteraceae bacterium
CGGTGCCGTGCGGCGCTTCAGCCATCACGCAATTCGGCCGCAGACCGGCATCAAGTGCCGGCCGGCGGCGCCCTGGCGGTGGATCGCGACGGCTTTTCCGCCGAGGTGACGGCCCGGCTGCGCGCCCATCCCGGGGTGCAGGTGGCCCTGGGCGAGGTGGCGGGCCTGCCGCCGCCGGAGTGGGACAACGTGGTGGTCGCCACCGGCCCGCTCACCTCCGAAGCGCTTGGCGCGGCTATCCTGGAGCTGACGGGGGAGGGGTCACTGGCCTTCTTCGACGCCATCGCCCCCATCGTCTACGCCGACAGCATCGACATGGACGTGGCCTGGCGCCAGTCGCGCTACGACAAGGAAGGACCCGGAGGCGACAGGGCGGCCTATATCAACTGCCCCATGGACACGGCGCAGTACGCCGCCTTCATCCAGGCCCTGCTCGACGGACCCAAGGCCGAGTTCCATGATTGGGAGCGCGACACCCCCTACTTCGACGGCTGCCTGCCCATCGAAGTGATGGCGGAACGAGGACCGGAAACTCTTCGGTTTGGGCCGATGAAACCCGTAGGCCTGACCAACCCGCATAGCGCCCATAAGCCTCACGCTGTCGTTCAACTGCGCCAGGATAACCTGCTCGGAACGCTCTACAATCTGGTCGGCTTTCAGACCAAGCTGAAGCACGCAGCGCAGGCTGAGGTGTTCCGCACGATCCCTGGGCTGGAGCAGGCCCGGTTCGCACGGCTGGGTGGGTTGCACCGAAACACCTTCTTGAACTCGCCGCGGCTGCTGGATGGACGGTTGAGGCTACGCGTGGACCCACGGCTGCGCTTCGCCGGCCAGATCACCGGCGTGGAAGGCTATGTGGAAAGCGCGGCCATCGGGCTGCTCGCAGGCCGGTTCGCGGCCGCGGACCGGGTCGGGGCAAGCCTGTCGTCGCCGCCCGCGGAAACGGCGATGGGCGCCCTGCTGGCGCACGTGAGCGGCGGCCACATCACTGACGAGGGCGGCAAGGTGCGCTCCTTCCAGCCCATGAACATCAATTACGGCCTACTGCCCGCCACGACCGAGCCGCCGCGCCGGAACGCGGCCGGACGCCCTGTCCCGATCGCCGAGCGGGGGCGGGCGAAGAAGCGCGCCATGAGCGAACGGGCGCTTCACGCGCTGCAAGGCTGGACGGCGGCCGCACGCCTTCCTGAGACGATCGACGCGTAAGCGCTCCGCTCCACGAGCATATCCCGCCGCATCCTTGCCAAGTTCAACGCGTTTGAACGACGGGTTGGAGGGCTGTCGATGCAGAACATCTTGAGGTCGGCCTGGGTCGCTACGATGGGCGTCTGCCTCGCATCGTCGGCGAGCGCGCAGATCGTGCCGGCCCGGCCTCTGGACGCGCCGCCGACGCCGCTCGCCGGCCCGCCCACGAACCAGCCCGCCCGCCAGCTGCCGCCCGAGGCGGACACGATCTCAGACCCCGCGCTGGTCAGCGCCCGCAACCCGGGACCAAGCGTGGGCGTGAGCAAGACCGAGCAGGCCTGCGCCCGGATGCATGTGGGCTATGACCCGGCCACGCGCAGCTACGTCGACGATCATGGACGCCAGCACACCTGCGGCTAGAAGGCGCGAGCCGCAGGCGATGAGGGGCTTGGCGTGAGAAGACGGAGTTGGCTGGTAACGGCATTGGCGATGTCTGTCGTGGCGGCGACCGCGTCGGCCCAGACCAAGCCGCCGGCCTGGGCGGCCGGCCTCGGCATGCGGGACCTGGAAGGAGAGATCCAGGACCGGGTTGGCGATGCCGTGTCGGCCCACAAGCTGGACGCTGCTCGCGGCGACGGCTTGAAGAACCAGGTCCAAGCGCTGCAGGTCGGCGAACAGGCCCACCGGGCGGCGCGCGATCTCTCAGAGGCGGAATTTAACCGCATCATGGGAGAGCTGCTCAAGATCGCGGCTCAGGTGCCCGAACTGCCTCTGCTGCATCCGCCGGAGGGGCCGCCCGTTGGGGCGGGCTGGGTCCTGCCGACGTCGCGGGCCCTGCTGGATCTCAGCGGCTATCACATCAGCTTCGACGACGAATTCGACCGGCTCGACATCGCGGCGGACGGGGGAAAGGGGCGCTGGTACGCCCCCGTCCACGCCAACTTCGGCGAGGCCAAGTTCCAGCCGCCGGGCCCCGGCGGGCCGTTTCGCATCGTGCGCCGAGGCCCGCTCGGCGCCGGCGGGGCGGCGCTCGCCATCACCGCCACGCGTACGTCGGAAGGCTGGCGCTCCGGCCTGATCCAAACGCTGGACGGCCACGGTCGCGGCTTCGCCCAGCAGTTCGGCTACTTCGAGATGCGCGCCAAGCTGCCCCGAGGCCAGGCGACCTGGCCGGCGTTCTGGCTACTGACCCAAAACGGCCTCACCGATCCGACTGTCACCCGCGGCGAGATCGACGTCCTGGAGCAATATGGCAGCGCCCCCGAGAAGATTCACAGCTCCGTCCACTTGTGGCCGGCGAGCGCGCGCAACGCCGGCGGCCTGCCCAGCCACTGGTACAAGTCGGAAAAGATCCCCGTTAGCGACATGGCGGATGGCTTCCATCGCTATGGCGTGATGCTGACCCAGGACTGGCTCGTCACCTACTACGACGGCGTCGAACTCTCGCGATTTCCCATGCAGCCACAGTACCGCACGCCGGTCTACATGCTGGTCAACCTGGCGATGCACGAGAAGAACCTGGATCACGCCACCAGCCCGTCGGTGATGCTGGTGGACTACGTGCGAGCCTACGCGAAAGGGTGAAGACCTCCGAGGCGGAGGTGGTGGACGCGGTAGGGATTGAACCTACGACCCCCGCCGTGTGAAGGCGATGCTCTCCCGCTGAGCTACGCGTCCGCTGGCCGTTGAGCCGGTGCGTCAGGAAGAAGGGTACATAACGGAGCCGGCGGAGAGCGGCAAGGGTTCACGCTCGCCTCCCTGTCCGCGGCCCAGCAGCACCCTGGCGATCGCGGGAAGTTCGGCGAAGCTGTCGATCAGGGCGTCGCCCCCGAGCTGCGCCGGCGCGATATCGGTGTAGCCGAAGCTCACCACCACGACCGGCGCACCGGCCCCGTGGGCGGCCAGCACATCGTTGATGCTGTCTCCCACCATCAGAGAACGGGCCCCGTCGCCACCGGCCTCTTCCATGGCCTTCAGGTAATGGCTGGGGTCCGGCTTCGGCTTGGGCGCCCGATCGGCCCCGGTGACGGAGGCGAACCGGGCGCTGAGCTGCAGGGCGTCCAGCAGCGCCAGGGACAGATCGGTCCGCTTGTTGGTGCAGACGCACAGGGTCGCGCCCGCCTGCGCAAGCTCGTCCAGCGCTTCCTCAAGCCCCGGATACACTCGGCTGCCGACCGCGATCCGGTTGCGGTAGGCCGCGATGAAGCGGTCGGTCAGCTCGCCGACTTCCGCGTCGTGGAGCGGCTCGCCCGCGAGGGCGAAACCGCGCGCGATGAGCGCCCGTGCGCCCTTGCCCACCAACACCCGCGCCGCCTCTTCGGGAACGTGGGGCAGCCCGCGCTCGCCAAGCACAACGTTCAGCGCGCCGATCAGGTCGGGCGCGGTGTCGACCAGGGTGCCGTCGAGGTCGAAGGCGATGGTGGCGCCCGCAAGGCTGTCCCCAGCCAGGCGATCGCTGGATTTGCGATCGAGCGCGGAAGGCGTTGAGGTCATAGACAACGTGGCTCGTTGAAAGGTCGAAAGCCGTGGGGCTTTGAGCTAGATCGTCCCCCGACACAAGCCGCCGCGCCAGCGACTCAGGAGCAGTTTCCTTGGCCAAACCGCCCGTCGAGCCGCCCTCCCAGCCGCCCGCCCGCGCCGTGTTGATCCTGGCGGCGGGGCAGGGCACCCGCATGCGCTCACCGCTGCCCAAGGTTCTGCACCGGGTGGCTGGCCGCACGATGCTGGACCGCGCCATCGACGCAGCGGAGACCCTGGGCGCGGAGCGGATCGTCGTGGTGGCCGGCGCGCACGCCCCGGAGGTGGCCGCCCACGCGGCCAAGCGCCTTGGACCCGGAGCCGTCGCCATCCAGGACCCGCCGCTCGGCACCGGCCACGCGGTACGGGCGGCTGAACAAGCGCTCGCCGGGTTTGCAGGCGATGTGGTGGTCACCTACGCCGACACGCCGCTGCTGGACGCCGCGGCGGTGGAGCCCCTGTTCGCCACCCGCCGGGCCGGCGCCGATGTGGCGGTCCTGGGGTTCGATGCGGCCGAGCCTGGAGCCTACGGGCGGCTGGTGGTCGGGGCCGAGGGCACGCTCGAGCGCATCGTGGAGGCCAAGGAAGCCAACCGCGAGGAACTCGCCATCCGCCTGTGCAACTCCGGTGTGATAGCGGCGCCCGCGGCGCTGCTGTTCGACCTGCTGGGCGAGGTGACCGCCGACAACGCCAAGGGCGAATACTACCTTACAGACGTGGTCGGCCTGGCGCGCGGACGGGGGCTGAAGACG
>CAXTRP010000037.1:0-3338 GCA_964246615.1 uncultured Caulobacteraceae bacterium
GTGCGAGTTCCGGTATGCGCCCTCGAAGGAGAGGTTCTTGACGAAAGGCTTGTCCTGCACCAGCGGTACCCGGACTTCACCGAACAGTTCGTAGACGTCGAAGCTGCCGGAGGTGGGGAGAACAGCCGTGCCCTGGCCGGACAGGTCGCCCGAGGAGAACTCGGCGTCGGTCTTCAGCGTCAGAGCCTCACGGCGGTATTCACCGCCCAGGTTGATGCCGACACCGTCGGTGGCGAAGGGGCTGCGGACCCCGTATTGGCCAAGGTCGCCGGTGATCGAGGCGTCTGCGATCTGCTCGGTTGTGCTGCCGCTCTGGAAGCCGGGCGTCTCGACGTAGGCGAGCTGCTGGGACGTCAGGCCGCCTTGCTGGAACAGGTTCAGCGGGACACAGGCGCCACCCACCTCGCATTTGCCGGTCGCCGGGTTGACCAGCAAGGCGTTCTGGACGCGCGAGACCGAAACGTCGTTCTGGTAGTTCTCGTTGAAGATGGCGATGCCGTACTGGAGGTAGGCGTCGTAGGTCCAGCCGGAGGCCAGCTGACCACGGCTGCCGATGTCGATCTTGTAGTCGGTGTGGCGCAGATCGTCGGTACGCGGTGCGCCAGACGAAAAGCGGTAACCAGCCGTCACGTTCGAGACTGCGGTCGCTGAACCAGCGTTGGTTCCGCAGAGCTGGGTGGCCTCGGACGCCGACAGCAACGGGTTATTACAGTTGATGGCGAAGGTGGAGGACCCGTTCACGCCCGCGCCAAGCGCGCCGGTGCCCTGGAACAGGCCGGAGGGCGCGATTACCGCAAAGGTGTGGTCGTCGGCGAACATGAAGTCGGAATAGAGGTCCGCCATGGCGTTGACGGCGTAGTGGGCGAAGTAGCCGCCAGTGTAGCGGTCATCCTGCCGCTGGATGGCGTTGTAGGGGCCGAAGTTGAACGCCAGCGCGCTCGTGTACGGCACGAGGGTCTGGCTGCCGTTCGGGTTGTCCGACAGGTGACCCGTCGCTGCGCCCGGATTGATCGGCTGGCCCGGTAGAGCGGTATTGATGAAACGGCCGAAAGCCGAGTTGCTGGAACCCTGACAGACGTGGGTATCGTAGATGTTGTTGCCGGCGAGGTCGGTCTTGCCCGACGAGACCGTGGAGATGCCGCAGGCGCTGGTCGAGCGGGTGTTCTGATAGACCGGCTGCAGGTTACGGTAGGTGGCGTAGCCGGTGACGTTGCCTTTACCATCCGGCGCGTTCACGCCGAAGATGGCGCTGACGTCGAAGGTCCGAGCGTCGGTGACGCTGCCCGGGACGTTGATGCCGTTGGTTGGGTGCGCCGTGTTGTAGCCGGCGATCGCGCCGTCGACGCTGGAGTTGTTGCCGTTGTCGTGCTGGGCGAAGCCGCCCTGGACGTCGAAGCGCACGCCCTGAAAGTCGCGCTGCATGATGAAGTTCACGACGCCGGCGACGGCGTCGGAGCCGTAGATGGCCGAGGCGCCGCCGGTGGAGATTTCCACGCGCTGGACCAGGGCGGCCGGGATGTTGTTCAGGTCGGCGACCGGCATGACGGGATCGCCTGGCATCAGGCGCTTGCCGTCCACCAGCACCAGGGTGCGGACGGAACCGAGGTTACGCAGGTTGACGGTGGCGATGCCGGTTGAACCGTTCGACACCGAGCTCGTTTGTTCGGCGAAGGCCTGGGGTAGGTTGTTGATCAGGCTCTCGACGTTGGTGGTGCCTTCGAGCTTAAGCTCCTGGCTGTTGACCACGGTGAGGGGGCTGATGGAGGTCAGGCCGGGCTGTGGAATGCGCGAGCCGGTGACCACGACTTCCTGCACGGCGGTCGCCTGACCGCTGGATGCCGTCGGCGCGCCGTTGGCGCCTGAGGTCGGGAGCACCTGGGTCCCGGTGCCGGGAGAGGTGGCCGGAGCGACGCTGCCCGGTTCGGCTGTCTGGACGGCCTGGGCGGACGCTTGACCGGAGGCCAGGAGGCCCAGCGAGCCGACGATGATCGTCGACGCGAGCAGGCGCTCACGTGTGGACTGTACTTTCAACTTTAATCCCCTCCGGAATGGTGCGGCGTAAGCCGTCGCCACCCTTGCGATGAAATCCCCGCCCCGCCGAGGCACGCCTCTGGGCTCGCCTTCATTCAGCCATATGTCCGGCAAGCGTCAACTGCGTCTCTCGCCGCAATCAAAGCTGTTGGAAAAGTGTCATTTCGGCGCCACACCGCGGTCGGCGTTGCCGTCTGGTGCGGCAACGCGGCTTAATCCTGCCCACTTCGTGAGCAAAAACCTCTGAAGGCAGCCTTGCCGTGCCAACAAGGCTCGTCCGCCATGTGTGATTGTGGCTATCGACAGCCGCATTTCAGCCGTCGGCTTGCTCTGGCATTGGCTGGGCTAAACGGCGCGATTAGGGCGCGTCGGCCATAATGCGGCGCCAGTGCCCCGCACTCCAACGCTCCAGCCCCTTTTGAAGTTCTGTGGGATGCCCGGATCTTCGGCAGGTAGTGAATAGATCGTGAAGGGCGCCGACGCCCCTCACGCTTGTCGATAATGTCGTGCTCTGTCCGCTCGGGGAGGACGATCAGGCGGTCGGGCGTCACCTTGGCAGGCGCCCCGCCGGCGCCGCCTGATCCTCGCCGGCGACGAAAAAGATGGCATGGTCGAAGTCGTGGGGCTCCCCACCAATGCGTTCGGCAGACCGCGGACGCGGCCGAACATGCGAAGGGCCGCCCCGGTTTCCCGAAGCGGCCCCGCATCGTCGTCGCCACGATGTGGCCGGCGACCAAACCCTCAGGCTGTCAAGCCGTCAGGCGGAAACCTCGCACCCGAGGCTCCAGATCACCGGTTGAGACCGTAGCTGGAGACAATGAGACACTGGACCACCTCCTTTCGACTGTTTGACAGGGAGGCGGACGATAGAACGGGACGGCGGCTTTGAAAAGCGCCTACGTCCGTGCGCTGCTAGCGCCGTCCGATGCTGACGTAGGTGAAGCCTGCCGCGCGCATGTCGTGCGGCCGGTAGACGTTGCGGAGGTCCACGACGACGGGCTGAGCCATGGCCGCCTTGAGGCGCGCCAGGTCCAGCGCGCGGAACTGGTCCCACTCGGTGAGGATGACCACCGCGTCCGCAGCTTGCGCAGCGCTGTAGGGGCCCTCGGCGAAGGTCACGTCCTGCAGCAGCTTCGCGGCCTCGCCCATCCCCTCCGGGTCGAAGGCGCGGACCGTGGCGCCGCGGTTCTGCAAGGCCGGCACGATGGCCAGGGACGGCGCGTCGCGCATGTCGTCGGTGTTGGGCTTGAAGGTCAGGCCCAGCACCGCGATCGTCTTGCCGGCCACATCGCCGCCGAGCGCCTCTA
>CAXTRP010000037.1:3348-13655 GCA_964246615.1 uncultured Caulobacteraceae bacterium
CAGCGCCAGCGTGTCCTTGGGGAAGCAGGACCCTCCGTAGCCCGGTCCGGCGTGCAGGAACTTGCCGCCGATACGCTTGTCCAGCCCGATGCCGCGGGAGACCTGCTGCACGTCGGCGCCCACCGCCTCGCACAGGTCCGCCATCTCGTTGATGAAGGTGATCTTCAGCGCCAGGAAGGCGTTGGCCGCGTACTTGGTCAGCTCGCTGGTGCGCCGCTCGGTGAACAGGATCGGCGTCTCGTTCAGGAACAGCGGGCGATACAGCTCGCGCATGACGGCCTGGGCCCGGGGCTCGAACGTGCCGACCACCACCCGGTCGGGCCGCTTGAAATCCTCGATGGCGGCGCCTTCGCGCAGGAACTCGGGGTTGGAGACCACCGCCACGTCGGCTTCAGGACGCACGCGCTTGAAGATGGCCTCGATCTCGTCGCCGGTGCCCACCGGTACTGTGGACTTGGTCACCACCACGGTGAAGCCGTCCACCAGCTGCGCGATCTCCTCGGCGGCGGCGTAGACGTATGACAGGTCCGCATAGCCGTCGCCCCGCCGCGACGGCGTGCCCACGCCTATGAACACCGCATCCGCCGTGCGCACCGCCTCTGCGGCGTCGGTGGCGAAAGACAGCCGCCGCTCGCGCACGTTGGCGGCCACCAGCGCATCCAGCCCCGGCTCAAAGATCGGTATCTCGCCCTGCTCCAGGCGCGCGATCTTGCCCTCGTCCTTATCTATGCAGGTGACGGTGTGGCCGAAGTCGGCGAAGCAGGCGCCCGACACCAAGCCGACATAGCCGGTGCCGATCATGGCTACGCGCATTTTACCCTACCCGTCCTGCCCGTCCTGGCTCGAGAGCTGCTCAATCATCGTGAGATGCCGCCCCTCTAACCATCCCGAAACTTGTGCAACATTCAACGCCATTTTAGCACGGATTTTCTCTGCCGATACGCCATGAGATACACCCCATCGATAATCGCGCGCATTAGCTTCACGTATGAAAAGCTCTGGATTTGATGGGGCGAGGTTATATTTAAACATCAAAGAGAAAGCTTGCGATTCTACCCGTGCACGCTCGCGTGTCTCGTCTGGGTCATAATCATGAGAGTGATAAACTACTGCCGACGGAGCATAAACCTTATCATAGCCGGCATCTATGATCAGATTGGCCCACGCTTGATCTTCACCATAATCCACTTCCGGGAGAGGAATGTTCATCCACACTGATTTTCGTAAAGCGGAGTTATTGTCGCTGTAGAAATGCAAGAATTGTCGCCAGGGTGTGTCATTCGCCAACCATCGTCCTTCGTCCAGATAGCGTGAGACGATTAAAGGTCTTTCTGCAAAACTCTTAAAAGCATCATTGATATCGCGCTCTACGTATACGGAGGCGCCGCTGTGTGCGACGTGTCTCCCATAAGCTCCAGCCGCAAGAGGGAAACGAGCCAGCGTCGTAATGAGATTGTACAACCAAAACTGATCAGTGGGTTTGGCATCCTGCGTGAGGAATGCAACGAACTCACCCCGCGCGATATCGACGCCTAAGTTTCGCGTTCGTCCGTGCTGGAATTCAGTCTTCCTAATATGCCTAAATACTATTTGGGGGTAAGACTCCTCGAGAGTTTTTATCACGCCATCTGTGGAGGCACTGTCAATTATAATTAACTCGAAGTTCCATGGACAACGTTGGGAGAGAACCATTTTGACGACATCAATCAACAGCCCTCCACCATTGTAAGTGGGAATTACAACGGAGGCGTAAATCGAAAGTGGGCTTACCCGTATCTCATTGATTTTGACCCCAGACTCCTCAATCTCAGCTAGAACAATCCTCTCTATTTCTCGAGAGGAATCCTCCCAACCGAATCCATTTATCCATTTATGTGCGTTTAGCGATTGCTGTAGACGTTGCTCCGGAGCTAGAAGAATTTGAGATATCTGATCACAAATATCCGCCGGCTCGGGTCCACAAAATGTTACAACCCCTTCAGGATAGACAGCTCGGGTGCTACCGCCTTCCAGTTCCATCACCGGGAGCCCACTAGCCATCATCTCTTGAGGAACAAGCGAGTAATTTGTAGCGGAAAAGCATATCCCAATATCGCACTTTTGATAAAGGGCGTTGAGCGCGGACGCGTCTAGAACACCGTGATCGATCAACGGAAAGGGAGCCACTAGCATTGGCGTTGGAGATCCGAATGCGTGGACTTCGAACTGGAGTCCCGTGCGCGCCAGTCGCTCCAGAGCTAGCAGGCCAAGCTCGACGGCGCGCCGGGGCGTATGGACTCTCGCATAAAATGCAATGCGGTGGCCGCCGCTCCTCTGATTGGGGCTTGATGCGAGTTTGTAGTGCTCATCTGCAGCTAGATGAAAAGAGTGCGACTTTCGCCCATACTTTTCTATCATCATGGCCTTCAACCATGGACTTGCACAAATACAGACTATATCTTGATAATACGTACTTTCCGTAAGTATAGTCCGGCTTCCAACAGGATTAAATGCTATCTCATTATCTTGTATTAGATAAAATCGGGAATCGAAGCCTGCGTGATCGGCGACCGAACTTACTGTATCCCAAGACGTAGCAAATATGGCGTCTCCCGAAATGCTTCCAAAGCTTTCATCGACTGAGATTACACGCGCGCGAAGCACCTGATAATGTTGAATGACATCTTGTGTTCTCTCATCATCAGATCTCCCCGCGTATCGATTGACTACCCAAATTGTACAATGATGTCCAAAAAATTCCAGCCAATGAACAATCCGGAATATGGTCATGTGACCACCTCCGCCAACACCAAAATCGGGAATAACGAAATGTATTTGCAGTCGTTCAGGTCTGTAGGAGGCCGGTGGTGCACTCTGATAAGCAAACTTTTCAACCAAACCTGATCTTATATCGTTACCAACATCGAACTCATATGTTTCATCTAGCTCTGCAACGATTTCGCTTGCCCTTACAAGGGCGTTCATACCCGCAGCTTTTCCCCAACAAATGTAGTGAAGAAGGGGATTTATCTGCTGCCTCATGACTTCAGGGTACTTGGACAGATAAGCCCTTGTTGAGAAGTCAGGCGACGGATCACGACTTTCTAGCCAGCCAAACTCCATATAGTGATCGATAGGATCAACTTCGGTCATACTGATGGCTAATTCTAGGTCGGCGTTCGTAACTCTGTAAAACTCGAAGTCAAACAACTGTTTGACAATTTTCTTAGCTGTTGGGCTATGGAGGTTATCAAGTTCCTTGTGGCCCATGCTATCCAGGAGCGGTGCTGGGATGCGTCCAATGAACATGCCACGAGAAAGATAGTCGTAGAATGGATTGAGTTCCGCCTTCAGCAGAAGCGGAGTCTGCCTCAAATAGAAGCTTGAAGAAAACTTTTCTGTTGGATCTAAACCCTGATACGCCCCTTCAATCAGAAAGTGGGTCAGTCCATCAATTTCCTTGTAGAAATGTGCTGTGACGGCCTCTTGCCGAACGTTATCCAATGAACTGATGTCACCCAATCTCTGGCGGTCGTAAAATACATGGTCAAAGACGTTCTCTATGACATCTCGAATAGCTGATAGTCCGACCAGCTTACTGTGGCCCAACTGTAGTAATGCCGCTGACGGTTGCCCATTACCAAGGTCACCTCCAGCCATCGACAAACCCCTTACAACATCTGCTGGCTCGAAACGGACGTCATGAACAATATCGGCGATCGCATTCGAACCAAGAACCTCCTTTAAAATCGTCCGCCAAGACGAAGACATCTTTATATCTGTTGGATGACCCAGTCGTGCCGTAAACGACTGAACCCATAATCTGAAAGCGTCGCTAGCTACACCAGCGAAACGATTGGCCTTGATAACACCCCTCGCAACCAGCGGGAGAGCTACATAGTTCTGAAATTCATCGCTACCTACGAACCCCTTCACAACTTCAACAGGGCTAAACTTCATCTTTTCTAATATGACTTGGCAAGACTCAGGAGGTCTCCCAAGAAATAGCAGGTAACAGTTAAATACATCGATGGAATTTAAAGTCACAGGATCCATGATATTACTCTCGATGACGCCAGACCAAGCCTGCGGATACAGTTGGGTGCTGATCACACGACTCTTCTTGCTCGGAAGCGAAGAAGGGGGCGCTTGTAGGTTTTGAAGGTTTCAGACATAATATGGTCGCCCTCTGGCCGGGTAAGGGGGGCGCCGATTGCGCCTCAGTTTAGAGTGGTGAACCGCCCCATGCACGTAGAACCGCACCCTCTGAGCATACTGAGCGAGAATGATTTTAGCAATCGCCTGTCCGCCTTGGACGCCGAGTCTGACCGCAGTGGGTGGATAGCTTTTCCGTCAGGCGGCTTGGATGGGGTGACGCTCGTAATATTCGCCGGCAATCTCGAGCGCTTTCGTATGCTGAGTGTTGGAAGAAAGTGCGCCTGTAAAGTGCTTTATTTCCAAGACTCTCTGAGATGGTGGTATGATGGATCGGAGATACTGGACTGTGTAGATGTCATAGTGGACAAGTTCATACGTCCATTCTGTGGAAATGACCGCCTAGTTCTATTTGGACAATCCTCCGGAGCATATGCAGCTTTAGTAGCTGGAACTCAATTTGAGAACGCACATGTGGTGGCATGTGCTCCTCAGACATTCCCCGACGTTGAGGCGAAGCACAGTATAAGAAGCTCGCCTTACATCGCCGTTCAACGGACGCCTTCGGGCTTACACGATATAAAAACACTATGGTCCAAAGCCCAAATTGGCCAGTCAGCGAGCGTTATCATTAGTGCATCGGAAGCTGGGAACCCGATCGGTGCGCACTTCTGGATGGACTACCTACATGCACTCCGATTGGTTGACTTACCTCAAGTTATAATCTTTATAAGAGCAAGTGATGTTCATGCTCAAGTGCACCGAAATGCCAAAAATTACAGTGTTTTACTCGGCCAATTAGTTGAAAAATCAACCAGTCAGCTAGATCGTGATAGCATAGTCGCTACGCAGCTTGACATAATGGACGCGGCGCATATGGCAAGGACGTTAGAGTCATAGTTTCGGTCCGCCTACATGACCGTCACAGCGTCGCCGCCGCCACGTCACGCGCCCTGCCCTGTTTCAGCAGATCGTCGAAATAGGCGATGGTCTTGGCCAGCCCTTCGCGCAGCTGCACGGTGGGGCGCCAGTCCAGCGCCTCGGCGGCCAGGCTGATGTCGGGGCGGCGCTGCTTGGGGTCGTCCTGGGGGAGCGGCCGGTGCACCAGCTTGGAGCGTGTGCCGGTCATCTCGATCACCTGCTCGGCCAGCTGGCGGATGGTGAACTCGCCGGGGTTGCCGAGGTTGACCGGGCCGGTGACCTCGTCGGGCGTGCCCATCAGGCGCACGAAGCCCTCGATCAGGTCGTCCACGTAGCAGAAGGACCGCGTCTGGTCGCCCTCGCCGAAGACGGTGATATCCTTGCCCTGCAGCGCCTGGACGATGAAGGACGACACCACCCGCCCGTCGTTGGGGTGCATGCGCGGGCCATAGGTGTTGAAGATGCGCGCCACCTTGATGCGCAGCCTGTGCTGGCGGTGATAGTCGAAAAACAGCGTCTCCGCACACCGCTTGCCCTCGTCGTAGCAGGAGCGGGGGCCGATCGGATTGACGTTGCCCCAGTAGCTCTCCGGCTGGGGATGCACGGCGGGATCGCCGTAGCACTCGCTGGTGGAGGCCTGGAACACACGCGCCTTCACCCGCTTGGCCAGGCCCAGCATGTTGATGGCGCCCACCACGGAGGTCTTGGTCGTCTGCACGGGATCGCGCTGGTAGTGGATGGGGGATGCGGGACAGGCCAGGTTGTAGATCTCGTCCACCTCCACATAGAGCGGGAAGCTGACGTCGTGGCGGACCAGCTCGAAATGCGGGTGGCCCTTGAGGTGCGCCACGTTGGCGTGCGTGCCGGTGTAGAAGTTGTCCGCGCAGATCACGTGCGCGCCGGTGGCCAGCAGCCGCTCGCTAAGGTGCGAGCCCAGAAACCCGGCCCCCCCCGTTATCAGGATGCGCTTTTCTAAATGCATGGCGGCGGACTCGCAGCAGGGTCGGCTCGCTGAGATCGCGCGCCGATCCTGCTTTATACGATAGCTGCTGCCGTCGCGTTAAGGCCTAGCGCCTTGCCCGCCCGGCCGCCGCGCGGCTAAGCAGCGCCATGGACTTCATCATCGCCGTGGATGGGCCGGCGGCCTCGGGCAAGGGAACGATCGCATCCCGGCTCGCCGCGATCCACCACCTGCCATACCTGGATACGGGGGTGCTCTACCGCGCCGCGGGCTACCGAGCGCACCAGCAGGAGGGTGACGCGGCGAGCGACCAGGCGCTGCAGAGCGCGGCGGCAGGCTTCGCTCTCGGGCTTGAGGAGCATGACGTCCTCGACGATCCGATCCTGCGCACGCGAGGGGTCGGTGAGCTCGCCAGCCGGGTGGCGGCCTCGCCAGGCGTCAGGGCGGCCCTGCTGCAGGTCCAGCAGCGTTTCGCCAGCCGGCCGGGTGGCGCGGTGCTGGACGGGCGTGACATCGGCACGGTGATCGCGCCACTGGCGGCGGCGAAGCTCTTCGTCACCGCTGCGCCCGAGATCCGCGCCGAGCGGCGGTGGCGACAGCTCGTCAGCCAGGGGGAGCGGGTGAGCTTGGAGGAGGTGCTCGCCGACGTGCGCCTTCGCGATGCACGCGACGGCGGCCGAAGCTCAGCCCCCCTGGTCCAGGCGCCGGACGCCGTCTTGCTCGACACCAGCGAAATGGATATAGCTCAAAGCGTCGAGGCGGCCCGCCGCATCGTCGAGGCGGCGCGCGGCCGGTGGGAGACATCCCGCTCAGGCTAATCCCAACCGGGCCCCTCTCAGGACACATCCAATACGGTCCAGAGCTTTCCCGGCGTCAGTCTCAGGCTGCCTGTCCGGTCGCATCCCATCAACCTTGAACGACGTCCTCGGCCCGACCGTACAACGGCGGCTGCACGAGCGACGTCCCCTGCCGGAGTTTCCATGGCTGACGATATGAGCTTCACCCCCTCGCGCGACGATTTCGCCGCGCTCCTCGACGAGAGCCTCGCCGGGCGCGACCTGAACGAAGGCACCGTCGTCCACGGCATCGTCGTGGGCACCGAGAAGGACTTCCTGATCGTGGACGTCGGTCTGAAGACCGAAGGCCGCATCTCGGTGAAGGAGTTCCAGCAGGGCGACGGCAAGCCTGTGCCCAAGATCGGCGACACGGTGGAAGTGTTCCTGGAGCGCGTCGAGAACGCGTCGGGCGAGGCGGTCATCAGCCGCGAGAAGGCCCGCCGCGAGGAAGCCTGGACCCGCCTGGAGGTCGTCTATGGCGAGGCCCAGCCGGTCATGGGCTCCATCGTCGGCCGGGTGAAGGGCGGCTTCACCGTCGATCTTGGCGGCGCCTCGGCCTTTTTGCCGGGTTCCCAGGTGGACATCCGCCCGGTGCGCGACGTCGGCCCCTTGATGGGCAAGGAGCAGCCCTTCGCCATCCTGAAGATGGACCGCCCGCGCGGCAACATCGTGGTCTCCAGGCGCGCCATCCTGGAGGAGGCCCGCGCCGAGCAGCGCACCGAACTGGTGGCGCAGCTGCATGAGGGCGAAGTGCGCGAAGGCGTGGTCAAGAACATCACCGACTACGGCGCCTTCGTGGACCTCGGCGGCATCGACGGCCTGCTGCACGTCACCGACATGAGCTGGAAGCGCGTCAACCATCCGAGCCAGGTGCTCGCGGTCGGCGATACGGTGAAGGTGCAGATCGTCAAGATCAACCCGGACACCCAGCGCATCTCGCTCGGCATGAAGCAGCTGCTGGCCGATCCATGGGACGACGTGGAAGCCAAGTACCCGATGGGGGCCCGCTACACCGGCCGCATCACCAACATCACCGACTACGGCGCCTTCGTGGAGCTGGAGGCGGGGGTCGAGGGCCTGGTGCACGTGTCCGAGATGTCCTGGACCAAGAAGAACGCCCACCCCGGCAAGATCGTGTCGACGTCGCAGGAAGTGGACGTGGTGGTGCTGGACGTTGACGCCTCCAAGCGCCGCATCTCGCTGGGTCTCAAGCAGGCGCAGCAGAACCCGTGGGAGGCCTTTTTGCAGGCCCACCCGATCGGGTCGGTGGTCGAGGGCGAGGTCAAGAACACCACCGAGTTCGGCCTGTTCATCGGTCTCGACAACGACATCGACGGCATGGTGCACCTGTCCGACATCGACTGGAACGCCACCGGCGAAGAGGCCATGGCCAAGCACCACAAGGGCGAGATGGTCAAGGCCCGCGTGCTGGACGTGGACGCCGAGAAGGAGCGCATCTCGCTCGGCATCAAGCAGATGTCCGGCGACCCGATCGCCGGCGACGTGTTCCGCCGCGGCCAGATCGTCACCTCCACCATCGCCGAAGTCACCTCGGGGGGCCTCGAAGTGACCTTCGGCGAGGCGGACGCGCCGATGGCGGCCTTCATCCGCAAGTCGGACCTGTCGCGCGACCGCCAGGACCAGAACCCCGAGCGCTACAGCGTTGGCGACCGGGTGGACGCCATGATCACCAACATCGACAAGGCCGCGCGCCGCGTGTCCCTGTCGATCAAGGCGATGCAGCAGGCCGACGACAAGGAGGCCGTGGAGCAGTTCGGCTCATCGGACTCCGGCGCGTCTTTGGGCGACATCCTGGGCGCGGCCCTTCGGGAGCGCCAAGGCCGTGGAGAGTAACCGCCGCGGGGAGTAACCCCTAGGCAAAGCCCGCACGATCAACCCCGCGTGTCCGCCATGCGGGGTTTTTTGTCGCTGCAGCCGCTTAAGCGTCCGGCGCCGGTTGAGCGGGCGGCGGCTTTCGCCCATGCTCTGGGTGGGAGCGGGGTTCAATGATAAGGTCTGAACTGATCGGCCGGCTGGCCGAGGAGAACCCTCACCTGACGCAGCGCGACGTGGAGCGCGTGGTGGCGGTGATCCTGGACGGCATGTGCGACGCCCTGGCGCAGGGCGGTCGGGTGGAGCTTCGCGGCTTTGGCGCCTTTTCGGTGCGGGCGCGCCCGGCCCGCTTCGGGCGCAATCCCCGCACAGGAGAGGCCGTTGAGGTCAAGGCCAAGGCCGCGCCCTTCTTCAAGAGCGGGAAGGAGCTGCGGCTGAGCCTGAACGCCAGCGGCGACGGATGACGCCGGCCAGCAGCGTCTTCTCACGCGCCGTCAGCAGCCACGTCGCGTAGAGCATAGCGTAGCTCAGGGCCACGCCGGCTCCCACCCTCAACGCCGTCGGCCAGTCGTGCGCACCGAACCGCTCGGCGAGCCATCGCCCGGCGAAGGCGAGCGCCAGGCAGGCGAAGGGCGCCGCCAGATCGGCCCACGCCACGTCGATCCCACCCATGACCCGGGCCGACAGCGTCGTCCGGACCACGTTGACGCCGACATAGCCTGCAAGCACCGCAAGCGCGACGCCGACCCCGCCCTGCGCGGGCGCCAGCCAGATGCAGCCCAGAAGGCTGGCCAGGGCGCCGCAGAGCAGGATGGCGAACTCCAGCCGGTGCCGGCCCGTCATGCTCAGCGAGACCGACATCGGCCCGAACACCGCGCTGACATAGGCGCCCAGCGCCAGCAACAGGCAGAGCAGCGGGTCGAAGCGGAACCTCGCGCCGAAGACCAGGTCCAGCCAGGGCCCGAACACCGCCACCGTGGCGAAGAGCGGCGCGCACATCAGCGACGATCGCCGCAGGTAGAGGCCAAGCTGGCGGCGCACGCCGGCCCGGTCTCCCCGCGCGTAAAGCCCCGCCACGGTGGGACCCAATGTCTGGCTGAGTGCGGTCGGGTAAAGGCCGATGAGCTGGGCTATGGCGCTGATCGCGGCGTAGTCGCCGACCTCGCGCGCAGGCCGGGCATGGCCCAGCACGAGCACGTCCAGCAGCTTCAGCCCGCCGTAGGTCAGCAGCATGGCCGCCATCCAGCCGCTGTAGCCGAACAGGCCCGAAACGCTCGACCGCCCGGTTGCATGACCAAGGTCGCGCCGCCGCCGCGGGTCGCGCGCCAGCGTCGCGCCGAGCGCCAGGTCCGCCGCCGCCACGCCGAAGGCCGTGGCCGCCAGCACGCCGCGAACGCCGAACCCCAACGCCAGCAAACCCGCAAGGGCTGCGGTGCGCGCCACGGGCTGGAGGTACAGGCTGGCCAGCGAGGCGGCCGACACCCGCCCGCTCGCCCGGCAGGCGGCGGTCAGGATCGCCAGGTCGGCGGCGAACGGCAGGGCTGTGAACGCTATGGCCAGGTCTACCGCCAGCCCCGGCTGCCGATAGACGTGGGCCTGCAGCCAGGGGCCGGCGATCGCCG
>CAXTRP010000038.1:0-13429 GCA_964246615.1 uncultured Caulobacteraceae bacterium
TCACCTTCCAGCAGGTCCAGAAGTACGAGCGCGGCACCAACCGTATCTCGGCGTCTATGCTGGTCAAGTCGGCGCGCGCCCTGTCGGTGGCCCCGACCACCCTCCTGCCGGAAGAGGGCGATCCCACGCCCCGATCCCCGGCCATCCTGACGCTGCTGGCGCAGATGCGTGGGGTGGAGGAGCTGGTGGAGACCTACGCCCGGATCAAGTCGCCGCGGCTGCGTCGCGCCGTGCTGCAGCTGTCGCGTAGCCTCGCCGCCAACGCGGAGACGGAAGCCGGCGTCGTGGAGCCTGTCGAACACGCTTGAGGGCCCGCTTTCCAGCCTAGTCATGGCTGCAGGGTTCGGGTTGGGAGGCGAAGGCCGATCGAAAGGTGGGCGCAGGACCATCACCTGAGGTCGGCTTGCGGTAGATCAGAGCTTCGGCCACGTGCACCCTCTGAACTGTTGCGGAGGCTTCAAGGTCGGCGATGGTGCGCGCCAGCCGCTTGGTCCGGGTGAACGCCCGGGCTGAAAGCCTCTGCGCTTCGGCGGCGCTGTTCAACAGCGCCGTCGCCTTCGGGTCCATGGCCAGGACGCGGTCCAGCAGTTCGCCGTCCAGCCGGGCGTTCAGGCCAGCGCCCGTGTCGTCCCGAGCTGCCTGGATATGGCGAGCAGCCGCGACCCTCAGAGCAACCGCTGCGGTCCCTTCGGCGGGTGCGGGCAAGGCCAAGTCGGCGGCGGTGACGGGCGGCAGCTCCACCTGCAGGTCCATCCGGTCCATCAGCGGTCCCGACACCCGGCCCTGGTACTGCAGCTGACAGCGCGGGGCCTTGCCGCAGGCTCCACGGCCAGGACCGCCGTGGCCGCAGCGGCAGGGGTTCATGGCGGCCACGAGTTGAACCTGGGCGGGGTAGCGCACATGGGCGTTGGCCCGCGCCACCATCACCTCCCCGGTCTCCAGCGGCGCACGCAGGGAGTCGAGCACCTGTGGATGGAATTCCGGCATTAGGTAGCAAATGGGACCGGCATTGATCCCGGGACGGCTGCTTTTCCCCACTTAACTGCCATGGCGGACAACAAGGCGTCTTGACATATTGAGGGAATCGCAACGGCCTCTTGTGTCAAGCACGTTGACCGTCGCGTCAACCTGTAACAAGCCGTGTGCCTCTTGTGCCTTGAGCTTGTCGGCGCCATTATCATCGTATGAGCGACACTACCCACGATAGCGTGCGCGAGCGTATGAAAGAGGTGGAGGCCCTCATTCCACGCCACGAGACGATGTTGGCCTTCTTGCGGAAGGAACGCGACAATCTCGCCGTGGCCTTGCAGGTCCTAGACAACCTCGACAAGCGCCCCGCCTACCTTGACCCTATTCGCCTTCCCGCAGAAGGCGACGCCCGCTCTGAAACGACCAAGCCTGAGGGCACGCCCACAGTGCCGAACATGATCATTGAAGCGCTTATGGAGGCCCAGGACATGGGCCTCCACGGCATGAAGGCCGAAACCATCACGAAGTGGGTTCGAGATCGCTACTGGCCTGACGCACCATCCAGCAGCGTCGGACCTACCGCTTGGCGGATGGCCAGAGACAACCGGCTAGTTCGCGTCGGCGACCTCTACGCCCTTCCTCCCGCTACGGCGGAGAAAGTGATGCGCAACGGTGAGGCACGCAACCGACTCACGAGCTTACTTTCAGAAGCGATGCGGAAAGCCTCCGATGAAACGCAGGAGGTTTTTTAATGAGAAAAGGCCCCGCCTTTCGGCGGAGCCCTACGGACGCGAAGCTGAACTGGAAGACCCTCAGAAAGTCGCACAGCACCCCGCTGCTAACGGGAAGGGTGTGGGTTCAAACCCCACCGCGTCCGCACCCTTTTTGTCAGAGGGCCTAACGCCCAGCCGGAAGCCCGGCCCTCTGTCGCATCTAGCTAGGAAGGAGGTGAGGGCAGCGATGCCGCCGCCATAACCAGCTTCCGGGCTGCATTGGGTCTAGACACCCGGTGCAGTCCGCAGCCCCGTTGGGGGACCACTAACCTTGGCGGGCCGGGAAACCGGTCCGCCTCTCTCTACGCCGGCGTGGCGAAACTGGTAGACGCAGCCGCTTTGGGAGCGGTCGGGGCCGAGGTTGTCGAGGCCGGAAGCCCCTGCGGGTTCAAGTCCCGCCGCCGGTACCACCTTCGAGTGACACGATGCGGTAGGTTTGTCAACATATTCAGTATGTTGGCAAGCCTACCGGGTTGTCGATTCAAAACAATAGGTTAGTCGTCCAAGCGAAGCGTCGTGCAGCCAATTGCAACAAGGCACTGCACCATGAACGCCGCTGTGAACCCCCCACGGCTGATCTTGTTGGCCAGGTTGCGCTCCGACTCAGGTGTCCCCATCGCAGTGAGCTTTTCAGCCAACTCGCGATAACCAACGTTCCGGCGCTTCAACTCGGCCTTCAAGAGCGCCTTCACGCGCTCTGGCCAATCGGTGTCCATCTGGTCCCTCGCAGCCGCGATGAACCTCATCATATTCGATGTCTTTCCCATTGACAACGATGTGTCAGCTCATCATAACCGGTGTCATCACATCGGATACGATGACATGTCTCAGCACTTCCTCCTCTCCAGCGCCGCTCGCACCCTTTCTCTGGCGAAGGTCATGCGGCTGTCTGACGAGGCGGCGTGGGAGCAGTTCAAGGCGATCCGTTGGGCTTCCACGGAAGGTGCCCCTGTGTGCCCTCGTTGCGGCTGTCTCTCGATCTACAGCCTCAGCGACAACCGCCGTTTCAAATGTGCCGCTTGCGGCCATAAGTTCAGCGTGACCAGCGGCACGATCTTCGCCAGCCGCAAGCTCCCCATCCGGGACATCCTCGCCGCCATCGCTATCTTCGTGAACGCCGCCAAGGGCCATAGCGCCCTGCAGCTCAGCCGTGACTTGGACGTCCAGTACAAGACCGCCTTCGTCCTCTCCCACAAGATCAGGGAAGCCCTCAGCGCGGAGCCAGTCGATGCGATGGCGTCCGGCGAGGTCGAAATTGATGGCGCCTACTTCGGCGGCCACATCCGCCCTGAGAACCGCAAGGAGGATCGGCCAGACCGTCGCCTCGCGCGCAATCAGAATGGCAAGCGCAAGGTCGTCATGATCATGCGCGAGCGCGGCGGCCGTGCGCTTCCCTTTGTGGTCCGCAGCGGGGCCGCTGGCGCCGAAGTCGTTGCACGTCGCGTCGCCCCCGGTTCGACCATCTATGCCGACGAAGCGTCCTGCTACGACGCTCTGCACGCCCGCTTCCTTACGAAGCGCATCAATCACTCAGAGGCTTACAGCGCCGATGGCGCCTGCACGAACTGGGCTGAAAGTTTCTTCGCCCGTATGCGCCGTGCGGAGATCGGCACCTTCCACCACATCGCAGGCCCCTACCTCGCCGCATATGCAGGCGAGATGGCATGGAGGGAGAACAACCGCCGCGTCTCTAATGGGGACCAGTATCTAGGCGTCACTGCCCTGGCGCTGGCGCATCCAGTGTCGAGGATGTGGAAGGGGTACTGGCAGAGGGCGGCTGCGTAGAGACTGTTGCGGGTGCGGCGGCTTTGTTCTGTGAGCTATCGATCAGCGCCTTCGCAACCCCCATAACCGGTACAGCTACCAACGCGCCCGCGACCCAAGGTTGGCCAATGAAAGCACAGGTGACGGCGCCTGCCAGGGCCGCGACTGTGACAGACCAGCCAAGCCAATGCCCTCGCCGGCTATCTTCTCTCAGATAGTGGCGAGCTTCGGACGCGCCCTCTACGGAGGCATCAAGCTGACGCTCCGCCATTCGAATTATTCGGTCAAAAGAGCCTGGGAGGGCAACCTCGTAGCGTTCTACAGCGTCAGGGGGCGGAAACTGCCCCTGCCACACCTGTACCTGCTGGAGTGACAGGCCAGCGACTGCCCCAACCGGTAGGCCCGGTAAGGCAAACCCCGGAGGCATTGGGATAAACGGTGGGGGTTGAGGAGGCGTATAGCCCCCAACCTGCTGGGCGCCGGGCGAACTCGGCGCGTCGCCCTCCGCGGGCTGGGGCTCAGCCCCCAGTCCTGGCTCTGACTCTTCCGACATCAGACTGCTCGTTCAGCGCGGCGCTCATATAGCTGCCCACCACGCCGAAGCTCTGGGCAGGCGTAAGGGGAGTGACGTACATGTCATATGCGGGAGCGGCGGCATATAAAGAAGCCGGGGCTGCTATCCCCGCGTAAAAAGCCGCCCAAAACGTTGAGGTTGTGGGCATTTGGTAGGGCTCCATTCTCTAGGCTCGCACGCTAACCAACCGACCGCAAAGCCGTAGCAGGACACCGAAGTTCCGACAATCTGGCTGGTTGGGTTGGCGCAGGCTTCCATCAGTTGGCCAATATGGCCTCATGCAGCCTTAAGCCCAAGTTCATAAGCGCCGCAAGCGAGTTAGCGAACGTCAGCAAGGACCATCGCCCAGCCCTTGTAATCACCAGCGAGCGGAACCGCCACGGCCAGATCAATGGAGCGCAACGTCGTCAAACATGCGCCTACCCGCTTCCGCAGCAGCACGAACGTGGCGTCGTCGGTGCGCAACCCGCGTGCGGCAATCCATGCCTCTGTGATGTCGCGCGACGTGATCGGGCCGGCCGCCGCCTTGAGCTGGCCCAGCACGAATCGCTTGAGGTGACCCCTCTTCGCCCGGTGCTTCGTGGCGTAGCGCTTGCGGGCCTCTGGCGTGGACAAAGGGTCGAACAGGCGGATCGCGGCGTCTAGGTGGTCCATGTCGCTGGTTACCGCCCGTAGGTCGCTCTCCAGGCCCTTGCGGACATTCACCAACTCGGCCCGCTTGGCGACCAAGCCGGCTATCGTGTTGGGGCGCTCCATGGCCGGAAGTTACTTCCGAGCGGCGCTCAGCCCCAGCCTCAGGCTTGTCCCATTTGCTACCTAATGCCGTGGAATTCCGGCAGCTCGTCCAGGAAAAGCACCCCGTTGTGGGCCAGCGATATCTCTCCCGGCTTGGCGCGGGCGCCGCCGCCGGTGAGCGCCGCCATGCTGGCCGAATGGTGCGGCGCGCGAAACGGCCTGGCCTTGGTCAAAGCGCCTTTCGCCAGCAGGCCGGCGACGGAATGGACCATGGAGGTCTCAAGCAGCTCACGCGGCGACAAGGGCGGCAGAAGGCCCGGCAAGCGCTGGGCGAGCATCGATTTGCCGGAGCCCGGCGGTCCTACCATCACCAGGTTGTGGCCTCCGGCGGCGGCGATCTCCACGGCGCGCTTTGCCTGTTCCTGGCCCTTCACGTCGCGCAGGTCAGGATAGGCCTTGCCGTCCAGCATGGGCCCCGGCTTGGGCGCGCCCAGGACCTGTGTTCCCCGGAAATGGTTGAGCAGGCTGATGAGGGAACGCGGCGCCAGGATGCGTGCGTCGCCGGCCCAGGCCGCTTCCGATCCTGAGGCCTCCGGACAGATCAGGCCCAACCCGAACTCCGAAGCCGCCACCGCCGCGGGCAGGGCGCCTGCGGTGGGGGCGATCTGGCCATCCAGTCCGAGTTCGCCGAACGCCATCCAGCCGTTCAGGGCGTCCGGCGGGAGGATGCCCATCACCCCCATCAGCGCTAGGGCGATCGGCAAGTCGTAGTGGCTGCCCTCCTTGGGGAGGTCGGCGGGCGCCAGGTTGGCGATCAGCCGTTTGGCCGGCAGCGCCAGGCCGAGCCCCGTGAACGCGGCGCGCACCCGCTCCCGACTCTCCGCCACCGCCTTGTCGCCCAGGCCGACCACGATGAAGGCCACCGCTCCCGAGCTCGCCTGCACCTCGACGTCGACCCGACGCGCCTCCACGCCTTCGAAGGCTACGGTGACCACCCGTGCGACCATGCTCCACCCCTGCAACCCAGAGGCATAGTAGCCAAAACACAACCATATGCAAGAACGAAAACAGAACTTGAAGACATTAAGCCATGGTTAATTTTCGAACGGGGAGGGAACGCGGGGTGGGTTCAGGCGCGCAGCGCCTCGATCCGGTCCCACATGAGGGCGGTGGCGTCCACCCCGGTGAACCGCTTCAGCTGCTGGGCCCCGGTGGGCGAGGTGACGTTGATCTCGGTGAGATAGTCGCCGATCACGTCCACGCCTACGAACAGGAGACCTCGTCGCTTCAGCTCCGGCCCGATGGTCGAACAGAGTTCGCGGTCGCGCGGCGTAAGGTCCACCGCCTCCGCCCGGCCGCCTACGTGCAGGTTGGAGCGGACCGCGCCCTCGGCCGGCACGCGGTTGATCACGCCTGCCGGCTCGCCGTCCACCAGCAGGATGCGCTTGTCGCCCTTCTCGATGGCGGGAAGGAAGGCCTGGCAGATCACCGGCTCCCGGTTGAGGGCGAAATGAAGCTCCAGCATGGCGTCGAGGTTGCCGTCGCCGGGCTTCAGGCGCGTCACCCCCGACCCTCCTCCGCCGTAGAGCGGCTTCAGGATCATGTCGGGAAAGCGGGCGCGGAAGTCGGCTATGGCCGCCAGGTCGCGGGAGATCAGCGTCGGCGGCTGCAAGCCGCGGAAATGGGTGACAAACAGCTTCTCAGGGGCGTTGCGAACCTCCGCGGGGTCATTGACCACCAAGGTGTGAGGGTGGACGTGCTCCAGGATGTGGGTGGCGGTGATGTAGTGCATGTCGAACGGCGGATCCTGGCGCATCAGCACCACGTCCACGTCCTCGCGCAGGTCCAGGGCGACGATCTCGCCCAGGGTGTAGTGGTCGCCGACAGTGGCGCGCACCGTGACCGGCCGAGCGCGAACGGTGACCCGGCCATCCTCAAGCGCGAGGGCTTCGGGCTGGTAGACCCACAGGCGATGGCCACGCTCCTGAGCGTTCAGGGCCATCAGGATGGTGGTGTCCACCTCCGGATTGGCGAGCTCCACAGGGTCCATCTGGATCGCGACGCGAAGCGCCATGCGCGGTCTCCTTGGGCAAAGCGCTCAGCGCGCGTAGGGTCAAATGCGCTGCGACCTGTAGCTCAGTTCAGGCGGCGGCGAACCCTCAAGCTGTCCCAGGCCGCCGAACCGGCTGCGATCCCACCCAGGGTGCGGGCCTGCTTCAGAGCCTCCAGCGCGCCGGCCAGCCGGCCCTGCGCCTCCCGGGCGGCCGCCACGTCCAGCCAGGGGCGGTGATCGCGGGGATCGAGCAGGCCGCAGCGGAGGGCCGCCCGCTCGGCGCGATCGAAGTCTCGGGCGTGCATGGCGTGGATGAAGATCAGGCTCTGCAGCCGCAGCACCACCTGGCGGTCGGGGACCGGAGCCATCAGCGCCTCCAACCGGTCGGCGACGCCGGGCATCAGGCCCGCTGATAGGGCGCGTCGGGTGAGTTCGGACGGCATGACCACGCCGCCGCCCGTATAGGGATCGAGCGCCACCGGACCCTCGCCCGTCTCCACCCGCAACAGGAAGTGGCCGGGAAAGTCGACGCCAGCGAGCGTCAGCCCGGCGCGTCGCCCGGCCTCGAGATAGATCAGGCCCAGCGCGATGGAGATGCCTTGCCGCCGGTCGCATACGGAGATGAGATCGGTGTTGGCCGGGTCCTCCGGGGTGAACAGGTCCCCTCTCAGCTGCAGGTCGCCGCCAAGCGCTTCGCATAGCGCGTCTTCGGGACTTTCATCCGGGAGCCGCTCGATCAGCCGAGCGTGGGCGAGCTCCACCAGCCGGCGCGCCGCGTCGGCTTCCCGGGCGCTGTCCTCGTGCAGGGCGCAGGACAGGGCCGCCTCGAACAGGGGAAAGCGGCTGTCAGGCGATGCGCCGGCGGCGGCCAGCGCGTCCTCCGTGTCACACCGGGTCACCGCCATGCGCCGCCCTCCGTTGCTGCGCCACGCCAAGCGTCCGGTATATGGCGGGGCCAGCAGCCGGGCGCGAGCGCCAGCAGGTCCAGGCGCGCGCCGCCGGCGCCATGGCGAGCGGCCAAGGCCTCAGCCGCCCGCAGCAGCCGCGCCCGTTGCCCCGGAGCGACCGCTTCCAGCGCCTCCTGCAAGGTCGCCCGGCGTTTGACCTCCACCACCGCCAGCACGCCGCCGCGGCGCACCGCCAGATCGATCTCCACACCCTGCAGGCGCAGACGGAAGCCCAGGATGCGATAGCCGTGCGCCATCAGCCAGAAGGCGGCGAGCACCTCCGCCGCGCGCCCCTTGGCTCGCGCGCGGCCGCCTCGCACGCTGCGGCGGGCGCGACGCTCCAGGGCGCCTGTCACGCCGGGTCGCCTGTGGTGCGCAGGGCGAGCGCGCGCCGGTAGAGGTCGCGGCGGGGCAGGCCCAGGGCGCGCGCCACTTCCCCTGCGGCGTCGGCGGGAGACAGGCGGGTGAGCGCCTCCGCAAGGGCGCCGTCGGCGTCGGCGTCGGTAGCCGCCTCCTGACGGCCGGGCGCGACCACCACCACGATCTCGCCCTTGGGCGCATCCAGGCGCGGGTCGGCGGCCAAGTCAGCGAGCGGGCCGCGCACGAAGGTCTCGAACCGCTTGGTCAGCTCCCGGCACACCGCCGCTTCCCGCTCCGCGCCGAATACGGCGGCCATGTCGGCCAGGCTGTCGGCGAGGCGCGGTCCGGTCTCGTAGAAGACCAGGGTGGCGGTCAGTGCGCGAAGTTCCCCAAACAGCGTCCGGCGCGCGGCGGACTTGGGCGGGGTGAACCCTGCGAAGAGGAAGCGGTCCGTGGGCAGGCCCGCGCCCGCCAGCGCCGCCAGCACCGCCGACGCGCCGGGGATCGGGACCACCGTGGCGCCCTGTTCGCGCGCGGCCTGCACCAGGCGGAAGCCCGGGTCGGAGATCAGCGGCGTCCCGGCGTCGGAGACCAGCGCGATGCGGGCGCCGGCGCCGAGCTTTTCCAGCACCGCTGGGCGCGCGCGCTCGCCCACGTGGTCGTCGTAGCGCTCCATGCGTTTGGAGAGGCCATAGGCCGACAACAGCTTGGCGGTGACGCGGGTGTCCTCGGCCAGCACGAGGTCGCAAGCCGTCAGCACGTCGAGCGCGCGCAGGCTCAGGTCACGCAGGTTGCCGATGGGCGTGGACACCACGTAGAGGCCAGGGGCCAGGGGGGTGTCCGACGGCGGGGGGGGCGCGGGCGTCATCGGCCGATAACAACCCTGTTCCGGCCCGCAAGCCAAGCGGGGACTTGGCGGCCTTGCTCATCTGCGATGAGGAAGGATGAGGCGGGCGTCAGGCGAGCAGGGCGCCGGTGACGCTGTCCAGCACCAGCCGACCGGCGGGAGTGGCGTGCACCCGGGCCTGGCGGACCGCCAACCAGCCGCCATCCACCAGCGGCGCCAGCGCCTGCGCCCGGCCCAGCCGCTCGATGGCGTCGAGGGACACGCCATCGCTGATGCGCAGCCCCATCAGCACCTGTTCCTCCAGCGCCGCGTCTGGCGGCAGCGCCTCGCACACGCTCCAGCCGGTTCCCTGCCGGGCGACCCGGGCGATGTAGGCGTCCACGTCGCGCTCGGCCTCGGTGGCGTTGCGGCGGTCGTCCAGCAGCAGCCGGCCGTGGGCGCCGGGGCCGACGCCGACATAGGCCTCCCCGCGCCAGTAGGCCAGGTTGTGGCGCGAGCGCGCTTGCGGGCTGCTGGCGAAGTTTGACACCTCGTAGGCGTCGAAGCCCGCATTCGCGAGGGTGTCCACGGTCGCCTCGTAGAAGTCGGCGGCGAGCTCGGGATCGGCGGGGCGGAAGACGCCGCGCTGGACGGCCCGGTCGAACGGCGTGCCGGCCTCCACCGTCAACTGGTAGGCTGAGACGTGGTCGGCGCCCAGCCTCGCCGCCGAGGCGAGGGCGCGGCGCCAAGCGTCCACAGTCTGGCCGGGCAGGGCGTAGATCAGGTCCAGCGACACGCTGGGGAAGCTCAGGATCGCCAGGTCCAGGGCGGCGCGAGCGCGAGCGGCGTCATGGTCACGCTTCAGAAAGGCGAGCGCATCGTCGTCGAAGGCCTGCACGCCAAGCGATAGCCGGTTCACGCCCGCCTCGGCGAAGCGGGCGAAGCGCTCCACGCCCGCATCGTTGGGGTTCGCCTCCAACGTCACTTCCAAGGTGTCCGATACGGCCCATAGGTCTCGGATCAGGGCGATCAGCCGGCTCACGTGCTCCGGCCGCATCAGCGAGGGCGTGCCGCCGCCGAAGTAGATCGAGACGAGGGACGAGGGCTTCGATGCGGTCGCCGCCATGAGCGCAGCCTGGGCGGCGAGGTCGGCCGCCATGGCGTCCACCAGCGCGTCGCCCGCAGCCGAACGGCCGCGATCGCGCACCACGTTGAAGTCGCAGTACGGGCAGATGCGCGCGCAATAGGGCCAGTGGATGTAGACCGCCAGCGGCGCCGGCGTGGTCAAAACAGGACGGACCTGAGCTTGGCGAAGGCGTCTGCACGGTGGCTGATGGCGTGCTTGAGAGCGGGATCCATCTCGCCGAAGCTCAGTGAATGGCCATTCGGCTGGAAGATCGGGTCGTAGCCGAAGCCCAGCGTTCCCCGCCCTGGAAACACCAACCGGCCGTCCACCCGTCCCTCCACGGCCACCACCGGCCCCTGCGGCCAGGCGACGGCGAGTGCGCAGGTGAAGGCGGCGCGCGGCGCGCCCAGGGCTCCGCGGTCTTCCAGTTCACGGCGGACGCGGTCCATGGCCGCGCCGAAGTCGCGCGGCTCTCCCGCCCAGCGGGCTGACAGCACGCCGGGCGCGCCGTCCAGCGCCTCCACCGACAGCCCTGAGTCGTCCGCGATCGCAGGCAGGCGGGCGGCGTCGGCGGCGGCGCGGGCTTTCAGCACCGCATTGCCGACGTAAGTCGCCTCGGTCTCGTCGGGCTCGGGCAAGCCCAGGGCGCCGGCGGTCACCGTCTCGAAGCGGTCGTCCAGCAGCGCTGCGATCTCGACCGCCTTGCCGGCGTTGTGGGTCGCCACCACCAGGCGCGCGCCAGTCTTCAGGGTCAGGGCCATGGGACCTCCTTGCACCAGATGCGGGCCGGCCCGTCCATGGCGATCGATGGCGAGGCGGCTTTCGGATTGTTAATGCGTGGCGACTGGCGCGGGGCGGTGCGGATCGGGCAAGCTGGACCGCGACGCCGCAGGGGCGGCGAGGTTTGAGCTGATGCGTGCGCTGGGACCCGGCTCGGTGTCGAGCTTCCTGAAGATCGTGGTGGAGGTGATCTATGTGGGGCTCTGCATCGGGGCCGCGGCGCTGCTGATCGGTGCGATGGCGACGCTGGTGCTGCAGCCGTTCACGGGCTTGGTGATGAACGTGGACCTCGGCCAGCTTTCCGCCGACGTCGAGCGGGAACCGCTGCGGCCGCTGCCCGTGTCGCTGGCGTTGCTGATGCTTTCAGCCTATGCGACAGGGCTGGTGGTGGTGTTCAACCGGCTCCGGCGGGTGTTCGCGACGCTTACCCTGGGCGATCCTTTTCATCCGCAAAACGTCACGCGGTTGCGGGTGATCGGCTTGGCTCTGATCGCCCTGGAGCTGATGGGCGGCGTGCTGAAGTACGTCCTGGCGTACGCCTTCCCGTATCGGGGACGGCCGTCCATGTCGCTGAACCTGACAGCGTGGTTCGCGATCCTCGTCGTGTTCGTGCTGGCGGAGGTATTTCGGGAGGGCGCGCGTCTGCGGCGGGACGCGGAGCTGACGATATGAGCGTGCGGCTACACCTGGACGTGCTGCTGCATCGGCGGCGCATGTCGCTGAGCGAACTCTCCGACCGGGTGGGGATCAGCCCCTCGAACCTGGCGCTGCTGAAGCTCGGCCAGGCGCGAGCCCTGCGGTTCTCCACCCTCGAAGCGATCTGCCGCGAACTGGAATGCCAGCCGGGCGATCTGCTCACCTACGAGGCTGGCGACACGAACGGGGAGCAGCCCTAAAGCGGATGATGCTGCCCAAAATCGTCGCAAATCCCTCTTGCCCGGACTTGTTCCGGGCATCCAGAGCGTACCCTTCAACCGGCAAGCCAATGCGCTCTGGACCCCAGGGACAAGCCCTAGGGAAACGGGATAGGAGTGGTTTCCACCTAGGCTGATCCCGCGCTAGCGCCGAGCAGCGTCAGCCCGGGAGCGACAGCGCTTCCTCGGCGGCCAGCTCGACGTCCTTGGGAGGGCCAAGCAGCGCTCGCAGCGCCTCGTCCGGGGAGAAGCCCTGTTCCACCACCACCAGGCGGTGGTCGGCCAGGGTGCGATGGCTGGCCAGCACCTGGCGCCGCTTGGGGCAGAGGTCGAAGCACTTGGTCTCCACGACCCGCACCTTGCCCCAGCGCCGGCTCTTCAGCTCCGCCTTGAGCGCCTTGGCCACCGGCTTGCCCGCATCCTTAAACTTGCGTGCGCACTTGCCGCACACGAGCACAGTGTCGGAGAACGGGGCCTTGGCGACCTTCAGGCCGACAGGTTTCGGATCGGCGTGGTCGGTGGCGCTCATGGGAGGCTCAACGCGTCTGCGAGGGTTGCGATGCGGGACCCGGCGCCGCGACGACGCGCAGGCGCACGCCCCAAATATGGGCGAAGGCCATGCGCGTATTCGACAGCCGATAGGCGAACGAGAGCGGAGCCGTCTGACCCGGCCGGCCTGCGACCTTCAGCACGATCACGTCGAGGCCCGAACCCGTGGCCAAGCCCGGGTGTCGCGCCTCGGGCTCGTACCCCCGGCTGGTCATCACCACGACCGGCGGTCCTTCCGCCAACGCCCAGTCAGGGCCTGCGGGAGACGGGTCTGGCAGGCGGACCTGTATGTCCTGCCCCGGCATGACCTGAACCACTGCGCCGTCCTGGGCGGCGGTGAGCCGAAGCGGCCTGGCGGCGGGGAGGACGGCGACCATGGCCGTAGCATGGCGCCGTAACAGGCCGCGCGCTACTCCGCAGGCAGAACCGCTTCGCCACGCCGCGCCATCAGCCGGTCGAACTCCGCCCAGACGCCGCCGCCGCCCTGCCACTGTCCGGTGGTGGCGGCCTTGGAGTATTCCGTCGAGCGCGCCTCAAAGAAGTTGGCATGCTCCACGCCCGACAGCAGGCTCTGCAGCCAGGGCAGGGGATTTTCCTCCACCCCGTAGACGGTGGGCAGGTCGAGCTGGCGCAGCCGCCAGTCGGCGATGAAGCGGATGTAGGCCTTGATGTCGTCGGGCGTCATGCCCTCGATCTCGCCGGCCTCGAAGGCCAGGTCGATGAACTTGTCCTCCAGGCCCACCACGGTCTTGCAGCAGTCCACGATGTCGTCGGCCACCGAGCGGGTCACCGCGCCGGTCTCGCTGTTGAAGGCGTGGTACAGCTGGATCATGCCTTCGCAGTGCAGGCTCTCGTCGCGCACCGACCAGGATACGATCTGGCCCATGCCCTTCATCTTGTTGAAGCGCGGGAAGTTCATCAGCATGGCGAAGCTGGCGAACAGCTGCAGCCCCTCGGTGAAGCCGCCGAACATGGCCACGGTGCGAGCGATGTCGGCGTTCGAGCCGATGCCGAACTGCTGCATGTAGTCGTGCTTGGCCTTCATGGCCTCGTATTCCA
>CAXTRP010000039.1:0-13258 GCA_964246615.1 uncultured Caulobacteraceae bacterium
GCCATCGGTCTGTCCGTCCTGACCGCAGGCGGATTGGTCGTGGCGCAGCGCCGAGGCTTCAGGCTGCTCGACCGTCTTGCAGAGCGGTTCGCGCCAGCCGCCAGCGGCCAAGTCCAGGGCACGGGCGAGGTGGTGGCCGACCTCTACCGCCGCCCCGGGCGACTGCTCGCCGCGGGCATCCTACATCTGGCAGGTTGGATCGCGTCGGCGATCGGCAGCTGGATCGCACTGCGCCTGATGGGCGTGCCCATCTCCATCCCTGCGGTGATCGCCATCGAAAGCCTGCTGTCGGCGGTGAAGAGCGCCGCCTTCATCGTGCCCAACGCCGTCGGCGTGCAGGAGGCGGCCTATGCGCTCATCGGCCAGGTGTTCGGCCTTTCGGGCGAAATGGGCGTGGCGCTCAGCCTGCTTCGCCGGGCCAAGGATCTGGCCATCGGCGCACCAACCCTTCTCGCCTGGCAGGCGATGGAGGGCCGCCGCCTGATCGGCGTCGAGGAAGGCGGCCCTCGGACCTGACGGCGCCGTGATCGGAGGCCTGCCGGGCTTTGTCAGGCCTTGGAGCCAGCGCCTTTGACACCCGTTGTCCAAGCGATCAAACCGGCGTCGATAAAAGCCGATGGGAGGCCCGCTGTGGCTCTGGACAATGAAAACCCGCTCGGCCTGGACGGGTTCGAGTTCTGCGAGTTCACCTCGCCCGATCCCGACGCCATGCAGGCGCAGCTGGAACAGCTCGGCTTCGTGGCCGCCCACCGCCACCCGACCAAGGCCATCGTCCGCTACAAGCAGGGTCGCATCAACCTGCTGCTGAACCGCGAGCCGAGCGGGCAGGCCGCCGCCTTTCGCGGGGTCCACGGCCCTTCGGCCAACGGTATGGCCTTCCGCGTGGCCGACGCTCGCAAGGCTTACGAAGCGGCCTTAGCCAATGGCGCAGAGGCGGTGGACGCTGGCGAGGGCGCGCTGGGGGAGGGCAGCTACGCCATCGCCGGCATCGGCGGCTCCTACCTCTACCTGGTGGATCGCCACGGTGAAGCCGGCAGCCTCTACGACAGTTGGATCGAGGTTTCCGGCTGGCGTGAGGCCGAGGCGAGCAACAGCGTCGGCCTCGATATGCTCGATCATCTGACCCACAACGTGAAGCGTGGGCAGATGCGGACTTGGTCGGGCTTTTACAGCCGCCTGTTCGGCTTCGAGGAACAGAAGTATTTCGACATCAAGGGCAAGGCTACTGCTCTCTTCAGTCAGGCGATGATCGCACCCGACAAGGCCATCCGCATTCCCCTGAACGAAAGCCAGGACGAGCACTCCCAGATCGAGGAGTTCATCCGCGCCTATAACGGAGAAGGCATCCAGCATCTGGCCCTGACCACGCCAGATATCTTCGAGACGGTTGAAAAGCTGCGCGCCCGTGGCGTGAAGCTTCAGGACACCATCGAGACTTACTACGAACTGGTGGACCACCGGGTCCCGGGCCATGGCGAGGACCTGGCGCGCCTGCGCAAGAACCGCATCCTGATCGACGGCGCCGTGGGGGAGGAGGGTCTGCTGCTGCAGATTTTCACTGAAAACCTGTTCGGTCCGATCTTCTTCGAGATCATCCAACGCAAGGGCAACGAGGGTTTCGGCAACGGCAACTTCCAGGCCTTGTTCGAATCCATCGAGCTGGACCAGATCCGGCGCTGCGTAATCACCGTGGACGCCTGAGACAATGACTGCGCATCACGCGCCCGACGGTCAGGCCGGGATCGATGACATCTTGGCCGCCGGAGCTGTGATGAGCGGCTTCGGCAACCACTTCGCCACCGAAGCGGTGGCCGGCGCCCTACCCGTAGGGCGCAATAGCCCTCAGCAGCCGCCGTTCGGCCTCTATCCTGAGCAGTTGTCGGGTACGGCCTTCACCGCGCCTCGCACCGAGAACCGACGCAGCTGGCTGTATCGCCTGCGGCCGACGGCCAACCACGCGCCCTATCTGCCCTATGCGCGAGAGACCCTTCTGCGCAGCGCACCTTTCGTCGAGGGTCCGCCTTCGCCCAACCGGCTGCGCTGGGACCCGCCGCCTTTTCCTGACGAGCCCGTGGACTTCGTGGACGGGCTGACCACCTACGGCGGCGCCGGCGATGTCGCCGCAGGCGTCGGTCTCGGCATCCACTTCTATGTCGCCAATCTCTCCATGCAGGATCGCGCCTTCGCCAGCGCCGATGGCGAGTTGCTGATCGTCGTCCAGACGGGCGGCCTGCGCCTCGTCACAGAGCTTGGCGTGCTTGATCTGGAGCCGCAGCAGGTGGCGGTGATCCCGCGCGGTCTGCGGTTTCGGGTCGAGTTGCTCGCCGGCCCGGCGCGCGGCTATGTCTGCGAGAATTACGGCGCCCTGTTCCGCCTGCCCGACCTCGGCCCGATCGGCGCCAACGGCCTGGCCAACCCGCGCGACTTCGAGACGCCGGTCGCCGCCTTCGAGGACCGGGACACGCCCACTGAGGTGATCCAGAAGTTCCAGGGCGGCCTGTGGACCACCAGGCTCGACCACTCGCCCTTCGACGTGGTCGCCTGGCACGGTAACCTCGCCCCCTGCCGCTACGACCTGCGCCGGTTCAACACCATCAACACGGTGAGCTTCGACCATCCGGACCCTTCGATCTTCACAGTCCTGACCTCGCCGTCCGACACCCCCGGGGTCGCCAACTGCGACTTCGTCATCTTCCCGCCACGCTGGATGGTGGCGGAGGATACCTTCCGCCCGCCCTGGTTCCACAGGAACGTGATGAGCGAGTTCATGGGCCTCATCCACGGCGCCTACGACGCCAAGGCCGGCGGCTTCGCACCCGGCGGCGCCAGCCTGCACAACCAGATGGCCGGCCACGGCCCTGACCAGGCGAGCTACGAGGCCGCCACCGTAGCGGCGCTGAAGCCTCACCGGATCACCGACACCATGGCCTTCATGTTTGAGACCCGTTACGCGATCCGCCCCACCCGCTGGGCCGTGGACACCCCGCTCTGCCAGCCGGACTATGACGACTGCTGGTCTGGCTTCGCCAAGGCGCGTCTGCCCTGATGGCTGCACCGCTGATCGACGAGACCCACGCGCCCACGCTAACCAGCTGGGTCGAGGGTGCGGACGGCCACAGCGACTTTCCGATCCAGAACCTGCCGCTCGGCGTGTTCAGCTCCAATGGCCTGGCGCCGCGCGGCGGCATAGCCATCGGCGACCAGATTCTGGACCTTGGCGGCTTGGCGCTTACCGGGCTTCTGGAGGGTGCGGCGCAGGCGGCGGCTGCGGCAGGCGGGGAGTCCTCGCTGAACGCCTTGCTGGCCCTTGGGAGCGGTCCGCGCCGCGCGCTGCGCCGCGGCGTCTCGCGCCTGCTGTGCCGGGGCGCTCCAGCGGAGGCTCAGGTCAGGCCGCTGCTGCACCACGCTTCGGACTGCACCCTGCACCTGCCGGTGCGGATCGGCGACTACACCGACTTCTACGCGGGCATCCACCACGCCACCAACGTCGGGCTTCAATTCCGCCCCGACAACCCGCTGCTGCCCAACTACAAGCATGTGCCGATCGGCTATCACGGCCGCGCTTCCTCGGTGCGCGTGTCCGGCGCGGCGGTCGTGCGCCCCTGCGGACAGACCAAGGCTGTAGACGCGCCGGCGCCGAGCTTCGGGCCGAGCCGTCGGCTCGACTACGAGCTGGAGCTGGGTGTCTGGGTCGGGCCTGGCAACGCACCGGGCGAGCCCATCGCCATCAACGCCGCCGAGGACCACATCGCGGGCTTAAGCCTGCTGAATGACTGGTCCGCCCGGGACATCCAGGCCTGGGAGTACCAGCCGCTGGGTCCCTTCCTGGCCAAGAGCTTCCTGACCACGGTGTCGCCCTGGATCGTGACGGCGGAGGCGCTGGCGCCCTTCCGCATCCCCCAACCGTCCCGCCCGGCCGGTGACCCGCGCCCGCTGCCCTATCTGTGGAACGAGGGCGATCAGGTGGCGGGCGCATTGTCGATCGAGCTGGAGGTGAGTCTGCGCACCGCGACCATGCGCGAGCAGGGGTTGGCGCCGCACCGGCTGTCGCGCGGGCCGGCGTCGAACCTCTACTGGACGATCGCCCAGATGCTCGCGCACCACGCCTCCAACGGCTGCAACCTGAACCCCGGCGACCTGCTGGGCACAGGCACCATCTCGACGCCGGAGCCGGGCGGCTTCGGCAGCCTCCTTGAGATTTCGCAGGGAGGGCGCGCGTCCATCGATCTGCCCACGGGGGAGACCCGCACCTTCCTGGAAGATGGCGACGAGGTGATCTTGTCCGGGAGGGCGAACGCTGAAGGCTATACGGCTATAGGCTTTGGAGCCTGCCGCGGTGTGGTCAAAGCGGCGGCGAGTTAGTCCGGCGGTTACGGATTCTGTGAAGAGGGAATTCAGGCGGTTGCAGCCTAGAGCCGGATGATCCTGCCTAGAGAACGTCGATAACGTCCGTCTTGCCCGGACTTGTTCCGGGCATCCAGGGCGCCGCCTGAACCGGCAAGTCGGCGCGCTCTGGACCCCAGGGACAAGCCCTGGGGAGACGGAAGAGGATGGTTCCGTCTAGACTTGTTCTCCTTCAGCTCTCCCGCGCTAGTCTTCTATTCCCACGGAGGGGATAGGAAACCCAGCTTCCCGTTTCGCGGGAATGCAGTGCCGTCGACTAATCTCCTGTCGGCCCTTACGACACCGCCACGGCCCGCTTCGCCTTCTTGCCCGAGCCTCCCAGCTGCGTCGGCCGGGCGCCCTGTCGTGCGCGCTCAAGCACCAGCCTGGCGTAATCGTCCATGTCGCCGTTGAAGGGCTTCACGAAACCGTCCGCCGCCAGCCATAGCCGGTCGGCCACCAGCTCCATCAGCGAGCGGTCGTGGGTGATCAGGATCACCGCGCCCTCATAGTCGTTCAGGGCGTCGAGCAGGGCGCGTCGGCTATCGATATCCAGGTGGTTGGTGGGCTCGTCCAGGATCAGCAGGTGGGGCGCGTTCATGGCCACCAGGCTCAGCAACAGACGCGCCCGCTCGCCGCCCGACAGGTTGTCGACCGTGGTCTCCTGCTTGTCGAAGCCGAGTCCGAACTGCGCCAGCTTGGAGCGGCGGCTGTTCTCCGACGCCTCCTTCATCTCGCGCCGGATGATCTCCAGGGGCGTGTCGGAGGGGTCCAGCGCCTCGATCTGGTGCTGGTGGAACCAGCCGACTTGGATGCGGCGGTCGCGGTGCATCCGTCCGGCAGTAGTGGGAAGGGCGTTGGCGATCATCTTGGCGAAGGTCGACTTGCCGGCGCCATTCACGCCCAGCAGGCCGATGCGATCGTCCACGTCCAGCCGCAGGTTCATGTCGCGCAGCACGGGCTCGCCAGCGCCATAGCCGACCGCGGCGCCCTCCAGGCTGATTAACGGCGGCGCTAGCGGCCGTGCGGGCGAGGGCAGGGTGAAGGGGGCCACGCGATCGGCGGCCATCTCCGCGATCGGCGCCAGCTTGGCCAGCCGCTTGACCCTCGACTGCGCCTGGGCGGCCTTGCTGGCCTTGGCCTTGAAGCGATCGATGAAGCTTTGCAGATGGGCTCGCTCGGCCTCCTGCTTGACCCGCGTTGCGGCCTGCAGCCGTGTCTTCTCCGCCAGCCGCCGCTCGAAGTCGTCATAGCCGCCGGTGTACATCTCCAGCTTGCCGGCCTGGACGTGCAGGATGAAGTCGACGGAATTGTTCAGGAGTTCCCGGTCGTGGCTGATGATCAGGGCGGAGTGCGGGTACTTCTTCAGCCGCGCTTCCAGCCACAGGGCGCCTTCCAGGTCGAGGTAGTTGGTGGGCTCGTCCAGCAGCAGCAGGTCCGGCTCGGCGAACAGGGCCGCGGCCAGCGCTACGCGCATGCGCCATCCGCCGGAGAACTCGCTCATGGCGCGCGCCAGGTCGGCGGTGGAGAAGCCCAGGCCTGAGAGAATTTCGGCGGCGCGGGCGGGCGCGCGGTCGGCGTCGATCTCGATCAGGCGGCCCCAGATCTCGCCCATGCGCTCCGGCTCGGCGACTTCCAGCTCCGCATAGAGCGCGCTGCGCTCCACATCGGCCTCAAGGATCGTGTCGAGCAGCGAGACGGGGGTGGCCGGATGCTCCTGGGCGACCGCGCCGATGCGGGCGGTTCGGGGCAGCTCGATGGTCCCGCCATCGGGCTGCAGCTCGCCCAGGATCAGCTTGAATAGGGTGGACTTGCCGACGCCGTTGCGGCCGGCGAGCCCGACCTTGGCGTTGAGCGGAAACGAGACGCTGGCCCGGTCGAAGAACCTGCGTCCCCAGGCGTTGAACACGAGGTCGTCGATCTGGAGCAAGGGGGGCCTCCGGCTGCGGCTGAGCGCCAGGCGCATGCGTCCCGAGCAGGCCGCGCATGTACGAAGCGCGACCGCGGTCCACAAGGGAGCATGGCGCCGCCGGCAGGGTCGGCCAACCTTTACGGATGCGTCTTCGCGAGGCCGCTTGATCCCATCGTGCTCCCAGAGTTCGATACGACCATGAGCCGCCCCGTCGCCATCCTGGATCGCCCACCAAGAGCCCCTGGCAAGCTCTGGGACGTGGTGCGGGTCTCCAGCGGCAACTTCGTGGAGATGTACGACTTCATCGTCTTCAGCTACTTCGCCGCCGCTATCGGCCGCGCCTATTTCCCGGCGGGCAGCGAGACCGGCACGCTGCTGAAGGCGCTGGCGACGTTTGGCGTGGGCTTTCTCATGCGACCGATCGGGGCGGTCCTGCTGGGCGCCTATACCGATCGCTTTGGACGCCGGGCGGGTCTGCTGCTGACGCTCGGCCTGATGGGCGTGGGCATCGTCACCCTGACGGTGACGCCCGGCTACATGGCCATCGGGATCGCCGCGCCGATCCTGGTGCTGCTGGGACGGCTGGTGCAGGGCCTGTCCGCAGGCGCGGAACTCGGCAACGTGTCGGTCTATCTGGCCGAGATCGCACCGGCGGGCGCCAAGGGCTTCTACGTCTCCTGGCAGTCGGCGTCCCAGCAGGTGGGCGTGGTGGTGGCGGCGGGCGTCGGGGTGCTGATCGCCTCGATGCTCAAGCCCGCCGAGGTGGAGGCGTGGGGCTGGCGGCTGCCGCTGGCATTAGGCTGTCTGATCGTTCCGCTGCTGTTCCTCCTGCGCCGGGGCCTGCGCGAGACCGAGGCCTTCGAGGCGCAGGCGGACAGACTGAACCTCAGCGGCGTGCTGCGAGGGCTGTGGCGCGCTCGTGGAACTGTGCTTGGCGGCATGGCGCTGGTGCTCATGACCACGGTCAGTTTCTACATGATCACCGCCTATACGCCGACCTTCGGCAAGCTGCTCCATCTGCCGGAGCGGGCGAACCTGATCATCACGGGCTGCGTAGGGGTGTCGAACCTGCTTTGGCTGCCGGCTATGGGCGCCCTGTCGGACCGGATCGGCCGGCGACCAATTCTGATCACCTGCACGGTGCTGGCGATCGTCAGCGCCTATCCCGCCATGGCGTGGCTCGCTTCCGCCCCCAGCGTCTTGCGGCTGATGGTCGTCGAGCTGTGGCTGTCGGCGGTCTACGCCAGCTACAACTCCGCCATGGTGGTCTACCTGACCGAGGTGGTTCCGGCGCAGGTGCGCGCTTCAGGCTTCAGCCTGGCCTATAGCCTGGCGACGGCGGTGGGCGGGTTTACGCCGTTCGTCTGTACCTGGCTGATCGCTGAGACGCACAACCGCGCCATGCCCGGCGCGTGGCTGACCGGCGCCGCAGCGATCAGCCTCGCCGCCATCCTGCTGACAGGCCGCCGCGCGCCGCCGGGGAGCGAAAGCGCTTCCGCAGGATTGCAGGTAACAGGATGAACCAAACAGCGACGCATCAGAGGGCGCAGGATCGACTTGGCCAGGAGCGTGCATCACGATTGCAAAGTGGTGGTTGATTCGATCGGGGTGTTCATCGTGCGCACGCCCGTTCACCGCGAGCGGTGGTCATCTGCAAGCGCATCGCGGTCACGTTTTCTTTCGCATGCATAGCTTCTACGAGTTCTTCGCAGGCGGCGGGCTGGTGCGGGCTGGGCTTGGGCCGCACTGGCGGTGTCTGTTCGCCAACGACCTGGATCAACGCAAGGCCCTGACCTACCAACTCAACTGGGGCTCAGCCGGCGAACTGCGGGTGGGCGACGTGGCCGATGTCAGGGCCTCCGATCTGCCGGGACACGCCGACCTGATCTGGGGCTCCTTTCCGTGCCAGGACCTGTCCCTTGCGGGTGGTGGCGCAGGTTTGAGCGGCGAGCGGTCGGGCGCGTTCTACCCGTTCTGGGCGCTGGTGAGCAGCCTGATCGCGGAGCGGCGAGGTCCGAAGATCATCGCGGTCGAGAACGTCTGTGGCGCGCTGACTTCGCGCGGGGGTAACGACTTCGACGCCATCTGCCGGACCTTCAGCGAGGCGGGGTACCGGTTCGGCGCCCTGGTCATCGATGCGGCTTTGTTTGTCCCGCAGTCGCGCCCCCGCCTCTTCGTGGTCGGGATACGGGCCGATATACCGCTCAATCCGGGCCTGATCTCGTCGAAGCCGCTCACGCCCTTCCACACGTCGGCGGTGCAAAGGGCTATGATGCGACTGGATAGGAAGGCCGCGCAGCAGATGGTCTGGTGGAACCTTCCTACACCGGCCGTGCGCAACATGGCGTTCGCTGACTTGGTCGAGGTCGCACCGGCAGGGGTCTCCTGGCAGACATCGGCTGAGACGATCCGGCTCCTGGGCATGATGTCTGCGGCGAACCGCACAAAGGTCAAGGCGGTCCAACTCACCGGGCAAGCCACCGTTGGGTGCGTCTATCGGCGAACCCGCCCGGAGAGCGGAGGAGGCAAGGTCCAACGCGCGGAGGTGCGCTTCGATGATATCGCGGGATGCCTGCGCACCCCGGCTGGCGGATCAAGCCGCCAAATGATCATCGTGGTGGAAGGCGACAGCGTGCAAAGCCGTCTGATGTCGGCGCGAGAGACCGCGCGCCTCATGGGCCTGGCGGACGATTACCGCCTGCCTGCCCGCTACAACGACGCCTACCATCTGACAGGCGATGGCGTTGTCGTCCCGGTCGTGCGCCATCTGTCGGAGCACATCTTCGAGCCGCTGCTGAGATCTGCTGCTCTTGCAACGGCCGCTTAGGGCGATCGCGGCGAGATGATCCACTCCCCCGATCGCGTGGGGCGAGCGGGGGAGCTTGACGGATCGTCTAACCAGCAGTCAGGGCTTGGCGCCCGCAGCGATCGCGCGGTTCTCCTTGTCGGATATCCCGTTCTCGCTGCTGCTGACGCCGCTACAGGCGGCCCCGACGGATCGAGCGGTCGAGCACCGTTGCATGCGGTGATGATGGTGGTGACGCATGAAGTGGTGATGGTGGTGCGCCATGCCCGTCGCCATTCCACCGGCAGCGGCCGAGCCACCGGCCCCTGCACCCATCGCGGTGGCGGACGTGTTTGAAGACGTTCCAGCATCCATGGCAGGCCCGGAACCCGGCGCGGTCGCTTCGGTGACATTGCCCTTGAAGTCCATGGCGACGGAGACCTGCGTCCCAGCGTGCATGGCCATCCCGCGCCATACGCCATCCTGGCCCTTAGCCAGACCGGATACGCCGGTGTAGCCCGAGTTCAAGATGTGCTGGCGCGCCTGGCCTTCGGTAAAGGAGTTGGCGCCTGGCTTGGCCGAGCCGTCGTTGACTTGGTGCATGGCCTTCAGCGGCGCATTGCCCTTAGCCGCAGAACCGCCGACAGCCGGGCTCTGCGCGTAGGCAGATAGGCCTAAGCCCAGCGACATCGCCAAGGCGGTCGCAATGATGGTCTTGGTCATGATCTTTTCCCCCGAAGTTCTAGAGCTGGTTGTAACGCTGGCGCTCGGCCAGGACTTGATCGGCGGTGTAGGCCGGCGCGGCTGAGTCGAATCGGCTCCAGCCTTCCGACACATAGGCCTGCCGGCGATCTTGAAGGTTCACGGTGTCACCGCCGGTGAGCATCGAACGCACCGAAGGCGCCAGGGAGTCTGCGACCTTTGCCGTGACAAGGGTTCCACCGCGCCGCACACCTTCGGCGTAAGCGTTGGCGTCCTCTTCCGAAACACCGGCGTGGGTCAGGGCGCCCACAAGTCCGCCGGCTGCGCCGCCCACGACCGCACCTACGCCCAGGCCCACCACTGTGGAGGCCAGCCAGCCCGCGGCGACGACCGGGCCGAGACCGGGAATAGCCAACAGACCGAGACCGGCCAGAAGCCCGCCTATGCCGCCCACGGTAGCGCCGACGCCTGCGCCCTTACCTGCGTCTTCAGCGGTCTCGCCGGCATGAGGCCCGACATGGTCATGCTCGCCCTTGGCGTTGCTGGCCACAATGCTGATGTCGCTGTGTGGAACACCGGCGGCTTCCAGCTGCTGGACAGCTCGCTGGGCATCGGCGTACCGATCGAACAGACCTGTAACTGTTTGGGTCATTTAACACTCCTGTTGAAGCCAGCGGCTTTGAATAGAATGAAGAAAGCCGGTCTGAAACCGGCTTCCTCCGGGAGATCACTTATCGGTCGACTTGGCGTAAGCCTAGGCCGAACTCAGGCGCGCCGAACGACGGCGCGATAGATCAGCAGAACGACGATCGCGCCGATTACGGCCACGACAAGACTGTAGACGTTAAGGCCAGTGACGCCGGCGCCGCCAAACATGTTGAAGATAAATCCGCCGACGACTGCGCCGACCACACCAAGAACGATGTCTATGACGAGACCTTCACCTGTCTTGTTGACAAGCTTGCTGCCGATAAAGCCGGCGATCAGGCCGAGGATGATCCAGGCGATAATGCTCATGATTTGCCCCCCAAAGTCCTACTTGCGCACGTAGACGGTCTTACGACCGCCGCGCAGCATCATTCCAAGCACCAGCCCGATGCCGACGCCAACGGCTGCGGCCGCAAAGGGCTGCTCGCGGATAAAGGATTCCATCTGATCGTAGGTGTCCTGCGCCTGATCCTTGGCCTGGCCCAACACGTCAGACGCTTGGTCCTTCACCTGGCCATAAGCATTTTGAACCGAGCCCGCAGCCTCGTTCAGCTTCCCCTTGGCCTGCGTCTTGTCGCTACCCACGAACCCACCGGCGGCGTCCTGCAGCCGGCCCAGCCCCTGCTTGGCCGCGCCTTCTAAACGATCTTCTGACATAACTGCTTCCCTTTTAATATCGGAGGTCAAACGCTGATCACCGTGGATCGATCCCGGCTCTTTGCGCATTTATACACATGATTATGCGAGTTGGAGATGATCATGCCCGTCGCCGTCTACCCCGCCCTTGTGAGTGGCGAGCAGTCCCAAGGCTATCACGCTGAACTGGTCGATTTCCCGGACCTGTCGATGTCCGGCGCCAGCCCTACCGAATTGCTGAAGCTCGCCCGTGACGGGCTGCTCCAGGCTCTGGCGGCGCTTGAGAAAAGCGGAGGCGACTGGCCGGAGCCCACGCCCGTGGAAGCCCTGAGCGACCGGCTGCAGGGCGGGGGACGCTTTATCCTGCTGGTGGACGTCCAGGTCGAGGATACGCCTGTGCGCGTCAATATCTCCATAGGCGATCGTTTGCTGAGGCGGCTCGATCAGGCGGCGGAGACGCAGAACATGACCCGATCCGGGTTCATCGCCGGAGCCGTGCGCGAGCGGCTGGGCGACAGTGGTGCAAAGGCCGAAGGCGTTGGGGGTGTGAACACGCAGCGATTGTTCGAGGAGGTTTCCGAAATGGGCCGCCGAGTGACCGAAGCGCTCGGTCCGGAGTCCGCCTTCGGCCGTACGGTGGCCGAGCTGGACAGCCACGCCTTGGACAGCCTTCGCAACCTCGCCGGCGGCGTCGCGTCCGCGGTGCGCCGGCGCGGGCGCGACGACCCGTCGAAGGGCGACAAGGTCTGACGGCGCGCATCGGCCGTCGCCGCTAGCGGAGTGACCAACGAGGGGGTGACCCACGATCTCCAACGGTTCGTCCATGCGCAGCGAGGCGTTTATGAGGAAGCGGTGGCGGAACTCGAACGCGGCCGCAAGACGAGCCACTGGATGTGGTTCGTCTTTCCCCAGCTGGCCGGGCTGGGGTTGAGCGTTATGGCGCGACGCTACGCCCTCTCCGGGTTGGACGAGGCGCGCGCCTACCTCCTCCATCCTGTGCTCGGCCAGCGGCTTCGGGCCTCTGTGATGGCCGCCGAGCACACCGGTCGGTCGGCGTCGGCCGTGTTCGGCTTCCCCGACGACCTGAAGTTCCGTTCCAGCATGACCCTGTTCGAAGCCGCCGACCCGCAGGCGGAGGTTTTCAAGCACGCGCTGGATCTGCTCTGCGACGGTGTGCGGGACGCAACGACCCTGGAGAAGCTGGCTCCGGACGTGGGTTGCTAGCGCTGATCCGCTCAGCTGGACTGCTTGCATTCAGCTAATCCCGAGCCTGTCGGGGGACGAGGCCGGACGGCGTCGAGTGATCCGACTGGATGGCCCAGGCTCCAGCGGGTTCAAGAGCGGTGGCTTTGCGGCGTCGCCCTGCCGTCTTCGCGCCCACGCCGGCCTCTCAGGTCCAGTAGAGTACGCGGGCGGCGGGAAGCCGCTCGCGTACCTGGCCGCTCAAGGTCTCGCGCATCTGGCGCATCAAGGCGGCGGGATAGACGAACTTGGTGGAGCCAAACTTGGTCAGCTTGCGCGAGCGGGCGGCCTCGTCGAGGTCCAGCGACGTGCCCGGGTACCACCCTTGCAGCACCGCCTTGGACTTGGGCGTGAAGCGATGGGTGATGAACTCCACGGTCAGGTCGAGGTCGGGTGCGCCTTCCAGCGCCTGGGCGGCGCCATCGAACAGGTCGGCGTAGGCGTCCTGCCAGTCCTGTACCGGCTGGATGGGCGCGACCGTCAGTCCCACGCTATAGCCGTCACGCGCCAGCCGGCCGAGCGCTGCAAGCCGAGCGGGCAGGGTGCTCGTGCCGCCTTCGAAGCGCAGCAATGCCGGGGCGTTCACCGACATGCGGACGCGGACCTTGCGCCCATGAGGCAAGCCGATCAGGGGGTCGACGCCGTCGAACTTGGTGGTGAAGCGCAACTGCACGTCCGCGTCCCACGCTCCGAACGCGCGCACCGCCGCTGTCAGGCTGCCGGTGAGGTGCTCTACCCCCAACGGATCGGCGTAGCAGGAAGCCTCGAACGTGGTGCCTTCGTGCGCCCGCTCCGCCGAGGTCGAGGTCACTTCACCCTGGCCGACATAGGCGGGAAGACCGTCGAGGATCTCCACCACATTGGCGTAAACGATGGTGATCGGCGGCCCG